>NZ_NCKP01000065.1:0-12259 GCF_002282795.1 Thiomonas sp. 13-64-67 | reverse complement strand
CTGCTCTTCGGGCCAGGCGATATAGGCGTCGCGCAGCAGCGAGACCAGGTCGTAGGTGATGGGGCCGATCACCGCGTCCTGAAAGTCGAGCACGCCGGGGTTGCGCTCGGGCGTGACCATGAGATTGCGGCTATGCCAGTCGCGGTGCACCAACACCTGCGGTTGCGCCAGGTTGTTAGCGATCAGCGCGGCGAATAGGCCCTGCAGCGCGGCGCTTTGCGCGTCGCTGAGCATATGGCCGTGGTGGCGCTGCACAAACCACTGCGGGAACAGGTCGAGCTCGCGCTGCAGCAGGGCCGCGTCGTAAACCGGCACGACGCCCGCGTCGTCGATGCACTGCAGCGTGACCAGCGCACCGAGCGCGTCGCGCATCAGGCTGTCGGCGCGATCAGGCTGGGCATTGATAGCCTGCAGATAGGTGGTCTGCCCCAGATCGGTGAGCAACAAAAAACCCTGCGCCACGTCTTGCTCCAGCACCTGCGGCGCCTGCACGCCGCCTTCGGCCAGCAGTTGGGCGATGCGCACGAAGGGCCGCACGTTTTCCATCGGCGGCGGTGCGTCCATCACGATCAGCGAACCGCCCGCCGCCTGAATACGGAAGTAGCGGCGGAAGCTGGCGTCGCTGGAAGCGGGCTGCAGGCTCTCAAGCTGCAACTGGTGCGCCGGGGCGATGTCCTGCAACCAATGTTGCAGGGCCTGGGCGCGGGTGTCGGGGTCGGTGGCGGACATGGGATGGGATGGACAAGACAGGAAGGAAGAGCTCATGAGAAAACGCCGGGTCGCCCCAAGTTTTCTCATTCCCCTCGGGAGCCTGGCGCGAACGCGGCAGGTCTGGGGCCACTCCCTATAATCCGCTGGCATTTTAGGCACCGTTGCGCGGCCCGAATCGATCGACTGGCCGGGCGATCCGCCGCGGTTCGCCGTCATAAGCCCGCCTCCCACCTGATCCCCGTGCCTTTTCCCCCGCCATCCCGCCGCCTTCCGCGCCTCACTCTGCTGATGCTGGCGCTCGCACTGGGCTGGGATGTCACGGCGCAGGCGCAGGAGGCAACACCCGCCTCCGCCCCGCTGCAACTCACGCCCAGCCTGGATTTGCTGCAGCGCCTGCCCGCGCAGGCCGAGGCCTTCGAGCCGCTGTTCGTCATCGCCGACAAAATCACCGGACAGAACAATATCTATGTCCACGCCACCGGCGACGTGCAACTGCGCAAGCACAGCATCGTGATTAAGACCGACCGCCTGCGCTACTACTTTGTCGAGAACGAGGCCGTGGCCAACGGCAACGTGCGGGTGCTTCGCGACGGCAATTTGTTCACCGGCCCGGCGCTGCGCATGCAGCTCGACACCTATCGCGGCCAGATGCCCGACGCCGACTATTACTTTCGCGTCACGCAGGGGCACGGCCACGCCGACAACATCGACTTTCTCGGTCGCGACCACCTCAAGGCCGACAACGCCACTTACACCACCTGCACCGCCAGCCCAGTGGACTGGTTCGTGCAGGCCACGCATCTCGACCTGAACCTGGCCAACAACACCGGCGTGGCGCGCGACGCCCGCGTGGTGTTCAAGGGCGCCACCATCCTGCCGCTGCCCTACGCCAGCTTTCCACTGAGCGATGCGCGCAAGTCAGGCTGGCTGCCGCCCACGCTGGGCGTGGACAGCCGCAACGGCGTCGACCTCGCGGTGCCGTACTACTGGAACATCGCCCCCAATTACGACGCCACGCTCACGCCGCGAGTCATTCTGCGTCGCGGCTTCATGGGCAGCTTGGCCACGCGCTGGCTGGAGCCGACGTTTTCGGGCCGCAGCCAGTTCGACCTGCTGCCTTCCGACAGCAGCGACAGCGGCAACAGTCGCTGGGCCGGTTATGTGCAGCAGAACGGCGGCCTCGGCCACGGCCTGAGCTACGCGGTGAACTACCAGCAGGTGTCCGACGACAACTGGTGGCAGGACTTCGGCGGCGTCAACCCGGTCATCGGCTCCAATCGCACCCTGCCGCAGCAAGGCAGCCTCACCTACGGTCTGCCGCTGGGCTATATGCAGCTCAGCGTCAACCGCTGGCAGACGCTGCAAAACACCGCGGCGCCGATCGGCGTGCCCTACAACCAGCAGCCCCAGCTCTACACCCATCTGCAAAGCGCGAACTACAGCGGCCTGAGCTGGCAGTTCGACTCGGCGCTGACCCGCTTCACCAACCCCACCGCGATTTCGGGCGACCGGCTCTACCTCAACCCGCAGATCAGCTATCCGGTGGTGCGTCCCGGCGGCTTTATCACGCCCAAGCTGTCGTTCAACTTCACCCGCTACGTCACCGACACCGCCATGACCGGCGGCGCCACCACCGCCGACCGCTCGGTGCCGACCTTCAGCCTCGACAGCGGCCTGGTGTTCGAGCGCCCCACCTCGCTGTTCGGCCGCGCGCTCACGCAGACCCTGGAGCCGCGGCTCTATTACGTCTATACGCCTTATCGCAACCAGCAAAACCTGCCGAACTTCGACAGCGCCGACCTCGACCTGAACCTGTCGACCATCTATACCGACAACGTGTTTTCGGGCGTTGATCGCATCGCCGACGCCAACAACCTCACCGGCGGCGTCACCTCGCGCCTGCTCGACCCGCAGACCGGCGTCGAACTCGGGCGACTCACCCTGGCGCAGCGGGTATTGTTCGCGCCGCAGCGCGTTGTGCTCAGCGGCAATCCCATTCCGGCCGGGCTGAACGACACCTTCGCGCTGGCCAGCGCCAACCTCAGCACACACTGGAGCGCGGAGGCCGCACTGCAATACAACATGCGGCTCAAGCAAAGCCAGCAGATCTCCGCGGGCGCGCGCTGGTCACCCGGGCCGTATAAAACCATCAGCACCAGCTACCTGTACCAAAGCGCCGCCTCGGGCCAGATTCCGCTGCGCTACATCAACACGGCGTGGCAGTGGCAGCTCAGCCCGCGCTGGTATTCGGTGGGACAGGCCAACTACAGCATTCTCGACAAGCGCTTCAACGACGGCCTGCTGGGCTTCGAGTACGACGGCGGCTGCTGGATCGGCCGCATCGTGCTGCAACGCAACTCGCTCACCCAGGCCACGGCCTATACCCGCATCCTTTTCCAGCTCGAACTCGTCGGCTTTTCCCGGCTGGGCAACAATCCGCTGTCGGCGCTCAAGCAGAATATCCCCGGCTATCAGATCCTCAAGCAATCCAACGTGCCCCCGAGCCGTTTTGCCAACTATGAATAAGTCTCTTCCGCCACGCGCCCTGCTGGCAACGATGCTGGCCTCTCTGGCGGTCTGTGCGCAGGCGCAGGGTTTGCGGCTGCCTCCCGGCGCTGCAGGCGGTCTGTCGGTGCCAGCACCGGCTGCGGCCACCGTCCCACCGATGGCAGCGCCGCCCGCGCTGCCCTCCACCTTCAGCAGTGCGCGCACCAGCGATGGCATTGCTGCCATCGTGGGCAACCAGGTCATCACCGATTACGACCTGCAACTGCGAGTCGAAGCCACACGCCAGCAGGCGCAGGCCGCTGGCGCCACACTGCCGTCTGCAGCGCAGTTGCGCAGCCAGGTGCTCAACCAGATGATCGACGAAGTGGCGCTGGCGCAATATGCCGAGCAAATCGGCATGGGCGTCAACCAGGACACCCTCGACCGCGCCATCGCCCAGGTGGCGAGCAACAACAAGCTGACCGTGCCCGAACTGCGCAGCGCCATCGAGAAAGAGGGTATGGGCTGGAGCACTTACCGCGATCAGCTCAAGCGCGAAATTCTCATCAGCCGATTGCGCGAGCGCAGCATGGCGCAACTGCCGACGGTTTCCGAAAGCGAAATCGACGAGTTCCTGTCCAAACAAGACGCTGCCGCCGCCAGCCCGCAGGCCGCCTATGACATCGCGCAGATCTTTTTGCCGGTGGCGCAAAACGCCACCGAGGCGCAGGTCGCTGCCGTCAAACAGAAAATCGACGCCATCGACGCCAAGCTGAAAGCGGGCGCCGACTTCGCCCAGCTCGCCACCCAAGACTCTCAGGGCGAAGGCGCCAAACGCGGCGGCGATCTGGGCATGCGCCCGGCCAACCGTCTGCCCACGCTGTTCGTCGACACCGTGCGCAACCTGCAGCCCGGGCAGATCAGCCCCGTCATCCGCAGTGCGGCCGGGTTTCACATCCTGAAGCTGCTGCAGGTCAGCGGCGAGACGGCGGCGCCCACCACGGCCATGCAAAGCGAGGTGCGCGAAATCGTGCTGAGCGCCGGCACCGACGCGCAGCGCATTCGCGCCAAGGCCGAGCTGGACTCCATCGCGCAGGCGGTGCAAAACGGCAAGGTGCAGTTCAGCGAAAAGGCCCGCGAACTTTCGCAAGACCCCGCGACGGCGGCCAAGGGCGGCGCGCTGGGCTGGGTCTTGCCCGGACAGCTCGACCCCGTGCTCGACGCCGCGTTGCAGCGTCTCAATCCGGGCGATGTGTCTGCGCCCATCGTCATGGGCAACAAGGTCGTGCTGCTGCAACTGGTTGACCGCGCAGTGCGACCGCTCGAAGCGTCGCAAAAACGCGCGCTGGCGCGCGAAGTGCTGCAACGCCAAAAGGCCGCTGAAGACTTCGATGAGCTGGTGCGCGACGTGCGCGCCCGCACCTATGTGCACATTCCGGAAAATGACTGATCGGCGCGTTGGCCTGGGCTCTCAAGAAAACGCCGGGCCGCCCCAAGTTTCCTTGACCCCCACGGGGGGCGGGTCGGCGAGCCGACCCTGGGGGCGGTCGGCAGCATGAAGCACCCGCCCGCCCGGCCGCGCGGGGCGGCGCAGACCACGCATGTGGCGCGCAAGCGCTTCGGCCAGCATTTCCTCATCGACCAGCAGATCATCCAGGGCATCGTCGACTGCATCAACCCGCAGGCTGGCGAGCGCTTGGTGGAAATCGGCCCCGGCCTGGGCGCCTTGACGCTCGCGCTCTTGCAGCGCATTCCCCGCCTGGCCGCCATCGAAATCGACCGCGACCTCGCCGCGCGCTGGCGCAAGCAAGCGCCCGACACAGTTGAACTGATCGAGGCCGACGCGCTCGATTTCAACTTCGCTAGCCTGGGCACCGATCTGCGCCTGGTTGGCAATCTGCCGTACAACATTTCCACGCCGCTGCTATTTCATCTCATGGATGTGGCCGCGCAGGTTCGCGATCAGCACTTCATGCTGCAGAAAGAGGTGATCGACCGCATGGTGGCCGCCCCGGGTGGTCGCGATTTCGGCCGACTCTCGGTCATGCTGCAGTGGCGCTATCGCATGGTCAATCTGCTCGATGTGCCGCCCGAAGCCTTCGATCCGCCGCCCAAGGTCGATTCCGCGGTGGTTCGCATGACCCCGCTGCCTGTGCAGGAATTGCCGCGGCTCGACCGCAAACTGCTTTCCGCCCTGGTGACCGCCGCGTTCTCTCAGCGCCGCAAATTGATGCGACACAGCCTGGGCCCCTGGCTCGACACCCAAGGCTATGCCGGCGACTTCGATCTGCAGCGCCGCGCCGAGGAAGTCAGCACGGCCGAGTACATCGCGCTGGCTCAGTCGCTTCCATCGTCGCCATAAAAAATGGCGCAAGACAAAACGTGTCTTGCGCCACCTCCAGCACCGCAGGAAAAGATCAGGCAGGGCTCAAACCACGAGCTGCGCCCAAGCCCCTTCCCACGGCGTGCAGACCTTGACGGCCTTGACTCTGGGTTCCGGTACCGCTTCGCCCCGCATCTCCTCCCGGCCAGGAGTGCGGGTTACAGAAAAGAATAGAAGACCCTGAAGGCTATGCCACGCTCCGCCCAGAAGTCGGCCGCGTCGCGGAACACGTCGAGCAGCGTTTCGCGCGCTTCCTTGTCGAATCGCTGCGTGGCCGGTAGCTGTTCGAGCACGACCACGAAGCCGGGCTGCGGCCCGCCGCCGTGCACCACGTCGGTCAGGCAATCGTGCAGGGCATCGAGGTTTTTGCCGAAATGCTTGGGAAAAAGGAAGGAGCGCGCAATCGTCTCCAGCACTTCCTGTTTGGTGGTCGCCTCGGCGAGGTTGGCATAGAGAAAATGCTGGCCGGTCGTCTCGGCTGCGTCTTGCAACTGCGCAACACGGTAAGCCCGGATCGACTGCACGATGTTCGGCCGTACCGATTTGAGCAGCACGGCGGGATCGGCATCATTGGGCGATGCGTCGGAAACTGGCATAGTGATCATGGGTGTAGTAACAAACATCGGGATGGTGCTTGGCCCCTCCGCACACAATGCGGCGCGCCCCTCGGTTGCGGGCGCCTGGAGTCGGGACGGTGTATTCGCGGTAATAACCACGACGTTTTGAGGGCAAAAGCCGCTCATAGTTTCCAAAAATGACGCCGTCCTTGTATCCCTCGAACGGGCCGCCTTGTTCAATGCGCTTCAACATGTCCCGCGCCTGCACCGGCAGGTCGGCCACGGAAATGACTGGAATGTCCTGTAGTGCCGAGGTTTGCGACGATTGCGACGTTTCGCGCGCCTGGGCTGCAGGCCACACGCTGGTTCCGCCTGATGCCAGAAGCGACAAAGTGGCAATCAGCAGCCCCGCAAAAAACAGGGATTGCAGCGTAGAACGAATGCACCGGCGATTCATGCTGCTGCGGCAAAAGCCGCACCGTTAGAGAAAATTGGACGCAATTGCGTGAAAATTACCAGCTGATGCTGTTCGGTTTCGCGTATTGGGCCATAATGAAATTCTTCGGCCCTGCACACCAGCTAAAGCGCAATCGTAGCGAAATCGCCACGGAAACACAAGGATTCGCCCAATTTTTAGGCAGGTTTTACGGTCAAAGAGCCGCGGGCCTCAGCCCCCACGAGGGTCGGGATGGGCAGTCCCCCTCCCGACCTCCCCCACGTCGTGGGGGAGGCGAGATCACTCTCTCCCCACTTGTGGGGAGGGTTGGGGTGGGGAGTGCCCGGCCCTGGGGGCGCTCAAAGATTGGCCTCGGCGACGGTGAGCGCCGTCATGTTGACGATGCGACGCACGGTGCTGGACGCGGTGAGGATGTGCACGGGCTTGGCCGCCCCCAGCAAAACGGGGCCGATGGCGATGTTGTTGCCCGCGGTGGCCTTGAGCAGGTTGTAGGAGATATTGGCCGCGTCCAGATTGGGAAACACCAGCAGATTGGCTTCGCCAGTGAGGGCGGAATCGACCATCAGGCTGGCGCGCAAGACCGGGTCGACCGCAGTGTCGCCCTGCATTTCGCCATCGACTTCCAGATCGGGCTCGCGCTCGCGCAGCAGGGCGAGCGCCTCACGCATTTTCAGCGCGCTGGGCGCCGGAGAAGAACCAAAATTGGAATGCGACAGCAAGGCCACCTTGGGAACGATACCGAAGCGGCGCAATTCCTGCGCCGCCATGCAGGTGATTTCGGCAATTTCATCGGCGCTGGGGTCGATGTTGACATGGGTATCGACCAGCGCCACCTGCCGACCGGGCAGCACCAGCACGTTCATCGCCGCATACACCTTGGCGCCGGGACGACGACCGATGACCTGGTCGATGTAGTGCAGGTGGATGTGGGTATTGCCCCAGGTGCCGCAGAGCATGCCGTCGGCCTCGCCCTTGTGCAGCATCATGGAGCTGATGAGGGTCAGGCGCCGACGCATTTCGATCTTGGCCATCGCCGGGGTCACGCCCTTGCGGCCCGCAAGTTGGTGGTAGGTCTGCCAGAAATCGCGGTAGCGCGGATCGAAATCGGTGTTGACCACGTCGTAATCGCGCTCTTGTTCCAGCCGCAGCCCGAAACGCTCGATGCGCTGGGCAATGACCGCCGGACGCCCCACCAGAATGGGCCGGGCCAGATGCTCGTCAACCACCACGCGCACGGCGCGCAGCACGCGCTCGTCCTCGCCCTCGGCATAGACGATGCGCTTTTTCGCCGCCTTCTTGGCGATGCTGAACATCGGCCGCATCAGCGCGCCGGACTGATAGACGAACTGCTGCAGGCTGTCGCGATAGGCGTCCAGATCGGCGATGGGGCGGCGCGCCACGCCACTCTTCGCCGCCGCCTCGGCCACTGCCGGGGCGATCTTGATCATCAGGCGCGGATCGAAGGGTTTGGGAATCAGGTAGTCGGGGCCAAAACGCAGCGGCTCACCCACGTAAGTGGCCGCCACCACGTCGCTCTGTTCAGCCTGCGCCAGCTCGGCGATGGCACGCACCGCGGCTACTTCCATCTCGGCGGTGATGGTGGTGGCGCCACTGTCGAGCGCACCGCGGAAGATGTAGGGGAAGCACAGCACGTTGTTGACCTGGTTCGGATAGTCCGACCGGCCCGTGGCGATGATGGCATCAGGCCGCGCCGCGCGCGCCTCTTCCGGCAGGATTTCGGGCGTGGGGTTGGCCAGCGCCAGGATGATGGGCCTGTCCGCCATCCGCAGGGTGTATTCGGGCTTGAGCACGCCGCCTGCGGACAGGCCGAGAAACACGTCCGCGCCGTCGATGATTTCGGCCAGGGTGCGCGCCGGGGTGTCTTGCGCGAAGCGGCGTTTGTCCTCGTCCATCAGCTCGGTGCGGCCCGCGTACACCACGCCGGCCAGATCGCTGACCCAGATGTTTTTGCGCGGCAGCCCCAGATCGACCAGCAGGCTCAGGCAGGCCAGCGCCGCAGCGCCCGCGCCGGAGCACACCAGCTTGACCTGGGCGATGTCCTTGCCCACCACCTTCAGGCCATTGAGAATGGCCGCGCCGACGATGATGGCCGTGCCGTGTTGATCGTCGTGGAACACCGGAATGTTCATGCGCGTGCGCAGCTTGCGCTCAACCTCGAAACACTCCGGGGCCTTGATGTCTTCGAGGTTGATGCCGCCGAACGTGGGCTCCAGCGCGGCGATGATCTCGACCAGCTTGGCCGGGTCTTTTTCGTTCACCTCGATGTCGAACACATCGATGCCCGCGAACTTCTTGAACAGCACCGCCTTGCCTTCCATCACCGGCTTGGCTGCCAGCGGGCCGATGTCGCCCAGCCCCAGCACCGCGGTGCCGTTGGTGATCACCGCAACCAAGTTGCCACGCCCGGTGTAGCGAAACGCATCATCGGGCTTGGACTGGATTTCTTCGCAGGCCGAGGCCACACCCGGCGAATAGGCCAGCGCCAGATCGCGCTGATTGGACAACTGCTTGGTGGCGACGACGGCGAGTTTGCCGGGGCGGGGAAATTCGTGATACTCGAGCGCGTGTAGGAGCCTGCCCGCGCACCGATATGCGAACATGGCGTGCATACCACCTCTGATCGCATAGCCTTTCCATGACTGCACCGCTCGGCGAGTTCGATCTGATCGCCCGCTACTTCACCCGACCCGTACGCCGCGCCGCTTTAGGCGTGGGCGACGATTGCGCCTTGCTCGCCGCGCCCGCCGCAAATGAACAAATCGCCATTTCCAGCGACATGCTGGTGGAAGGTCGGCATTTCCTACCCGGGGCCGATTCGGTCGCTTTGGGACACAAGGCGCTGGCGGTCAACCTGTCCGATCTGGCCGCCGTGGGCGCAAGGCCGCACGCCTTCACCCTGGCGCTGGCATTGCCCGAGGCCGATCCACGCTGGCTCGAAGGTTTTGCGCGCGGCCTGTTCGCCTTGGCCGAAGGCCACGACATCGAGCTGGTCGGCGGCGACACCACCCGCGGCCCCCGCAACCTCTGCATCACCGTGCTCGGACTCGTGCCCCGCGGCCAGGCGCTGCTGCGCAGCGGCGCGCGGCCAGGCGACGATCTTTGGGTCTCGGGCACCGTGGGCGACGCCCGGCTGGCGCTGGGCCATCGCCTGGGGCAATGGACGCTGGATGCGCAGACGCAAGCCCTCCTGCGCGCAAGCAGGGTGGGCGCCACCGTCGATGCCGACGCCTGCCCGGCCAGCGCAGCGCTTGCCGCCCAACCCCTGCAGCGCCGCCGCCTGTGTCAACTCGCAGGCGGCGACGATTACGAACTCCTGTTCACCGCCCCACCCACCGCGCGCAACGCCGTTGCCGCCGCTGCGGCGCAAGCCGCCACACCCGTCACCCGCATCGGCCGCATCGACGCCGAGCCGGGCCTGCGGCTGATCGACGCGAGCGGACAGGTGTTGGACAATGTCTATGCGGGCTTCGAGCATTTCCGCACACCATGACTGCCCCCACCCCCATTCCCGCCGCCGCACAAGGCGCTTCCTGGCGCTTCATGTGGCGCAACCCCCTGCATGTGCTCGCACTCGGTTTCGGCAGCGGCCTGTCGCCCATCGCACCGGGCACTGCAGGCACGCTGTTCGCCTGGGCCAGCTACGAACTGCTTTCGCTCTGGCTGAGCCCGCTGAGCTGGGCTGTGGTCATCGGCGTGGGCGCCGTCGTCGGCATCTGGGCCTGCGGCCATACCTCGCGTGCGCTGGGCCTGGAAGACGCCTCGCCCGTGGTGTGGGACGAGATCATCGCCTTCTGGCTGATTCTGCTGCTCGTCACCCCGGCGGGCTGGGCTGAGCAACTGGCCGCTTTTCTATTGTTTCGCGCTTTCGACGCCGGTAAATGGCTGGCCGTAGGCTGGGCCGACCGAAATGTGAAAGGCGGTTTGGGCATCATGCTCGACGACCTGATCGCCGCCGCTTTCACGCTGCTGGTCATGGCGCTGGGCATCCGGCTTTACGCCCTGGTTTGAGTCCATGACCCGGCCCGACTTCGACGCACTTTGCCGCCTTGCAGCCGATGTCGGCGCGGCCTGTCGCCCGCGCGGCTGGCGGCTGGCCACGGCCGAATCCTGCACCGGCGGGCTGGTTTCGGCGGCCGTCACCAGCGTGGCCGGGGCCAGCGACTGGTTCGACCGGGGTTTTGTCACCTACAGCAATGCCGCCAAATCCGATCTGCTCAGCGTGAACCCCGAACTGTTTGCGCAAGTCGGTGCGGTGAGCCCGGAGGTCGCCAGCGCGATGGCGCTGGGCGCGCGGCAACGCGCGGGGGTGGAGGTCGCCGTGGCGATCACCGGCATCGCCGGGCCGGGCGGCGGCACAGCAGAAAAACCGGTGGGCACGGTGTGGTTCGGGCAGGCCTGGAAAGAAGGTGACGCAGTGCAAAGCGAGACCCGTCACGCCCTGTTCAAGGGCGACCGGGACAGCGTGCGTCTGCAGGCTGCAGAGTTTGCACTGCGCTGGCTGCTGCAGGCAGCGCAGTCGTCATAGGCGCGCGCCGCGTCAGCCCTGCGGCGGGGCCGTATCGCGAAACGACGGACGCTGCATCAACTTGTCGTAGAGCTTGGCGAGGTTGGGGTACTGCTGCTGCCAGCCGAGTTCAGGAAAGCGAAACACCACGTAGCCTAGAGCGGCCCCCACGGCAATATCGGCCAGACTGAGATGGTTGCCGCTGCAAAACGGCTTGTCGCCCAAGCCGTGCGACATGGCCTTGACGCCGGAATCGACCTTGCCCATCTGCCGCGCAATCCACGCCGGGCTGCGCTGCGCCTCGGTGCGGCCGGGCCAAGTCTGTTCCAGCCTGGCCGTGGCCGCGGCGTCCATCACCCCATCGGCCAGAGCCTCCCAAGTACGGACTTCGGCGCGCTCGCGCCCGCCAGCAGGAATGAGTTTGCCCACGGGGGTGAGGGTATCGAGATATTCGACGATCACCCGCGAGTCGAAAATCGCTTCGCCGTCGTCGAGCAGCAGGCACGGCACCTTGCCCAGCGGGTTGGAGCGACCGATCTGGGTCGCGTCCGACCAGACGTTCTCTTCGTCCCACTTGGCCTCGATTTTTTTTTCGGCCAGCATGATGCGCACCTTGCGCACGTAAGGACTGGTCAGGGAGCCGATAAGTTTCATGTTTTGGCACTGCAATCAATGGGCGATCGAGTATATCAACCGGCCTCGATGCCGCCCTGCCGCAGGCGCCGCCCGCTGCAGCCCGCAATTCCTACAATGCCCGCATGAGCACGAACCCCACACCGCAATCCGCCGCGCTGTCCACACTGGACGCGCTCTCGCCCTTGGACGGGCGCTATGCCGCCAAGGTAGACGCCCTGCGTGCGCATCTGTCCGAGGCCGGGCTGATGCGCAGCCGCGTCCAGGTCGAAGTGGCCTGGTTCATCGGTCTGTCCGATCTGTGCCTTGCAGAGTTTCCGGCCCTACCGCAAGCGGCTCGCGACGCGCTGGGCGACTTGGTTGCCCGCTTCGGCAGCGCGCAGGCGGCTGAAATCAAGGCCATCGAACGCACCACCAACCATGACGTCAAGGCGGTGGAGTACTGGCTCAAGGCGCAAACGGCCGGGATGGCCGATGTGCACCGACACGCCGAGTTCTTCCACTTC
>NZ_NCKP01000064.1:0-9418 GCF_002282795.1 Thiomonas sp. 13-64-67 | reverse complement strand
CTGTCCGAGGTGGAGCGCGGGCGAGCCCTGCGTCTTCTGCTGAGCAGCCTGTTCGCCTACCGGACGTTCAACGCCAAGACCTTGCGCACCCTATTCAAGATCGCGACGCCCGCCACGCTCCTCGGGCGTGTGCGCCGTTTGCGCGCGCGCCTGGCCTGAGCCTGCGGCGCGACCCCGGCGGGTCTGAAACAATGCCGGAATGCTGCAATTCACCATTCACCGCACCGCCGGACAAGCCCGCAGGGGCACCCTCACCCTCAACCACGGTTCGATCGAGACGCCGCAGTTCATGCCGGTGGGAACCTACGGCACGGTCAAGGGCATCACCCCTGCCGGGCTGAAGGATGCCGGGGCCCAGATCATCCTCGGCAACACCTTCCACCTCTGGCTTCGTCCCGGCCTGGACGTGGTGCGCGCGTTCGGCGGGCTGCACCGCTTCATCGGCTGGGACGCGCCGATTCTGACCGACAGCGGCGGCTTCCAGGTCTGGAGCCTGGGGCGCAGCGCCAAGATCAGCGAGGAGGGCGTGCGCTTCGCCTCTCCGGTCAACGGCGACAAGCTGTTCCTCACGCCCGAGGTCAGCATGCAGATCCAGACCGTGCTCGACGCCGACATCGTCATGCAGTTCGACGAGTGCACGCCCTACGATGTGCAGCGCGGCGGCGAAACCCACATCACGACCGAGACCGAAGCGCGGGCGTCGATGGAGCTCTCTTTGCGCTGGGCCGCGCGCTGCAAGGCCGAGTTCGCCAGGCTGGACAATCCCAACGCGCTGTTCGGCATCGTGCAGGGCGGCATGTTCGAGTCGCTGCGCGATGCCTCGCTGGCGGGACTGGTGGACCTGGACCTGCCCGGCTACGCCATCGGCGGCCTGAGCGTGGGCGAGCCCAAGGAAGACATGCTGCGCCTGCTGCGCCACACCGCGCCGCGTCTGCCTGGCCACAAGCCGCGCTACCTGATGGGGGTCGGCACGCCGGAAGACCTGGTGGATGGCGTCGCCGCCGGGATCGACCTGTTCGACTGCGTCATGCCGACCCGCAACGCACGCAACGGCCATCTGTTCACGCGCTTCGGGGATCTGCGCATCCGCAACGCCCGCTTCAAGCTCGACCAGCGCCCGATCGACGAGACCTGCGCCTGCCCGGCCTGCCGCCAATTTTCCCGCGCCTACCTGCACCATCTGGACCGCTGCCGGGAAATGCTGTTCGGCATGCTCGCCACGGCCCACAACCTGCACTATTACCTTGGCCTGATGCGCGAGATGCGCGAGGCGCTGGACGCCGGACGCTTCGACGATTTCGTCGAGCGATTCAGGCGCGACAGGGCGCGCGGAGTCGCCTGATTCTGCGGCCGGCGCCGCGGGCCTCAGTGCGTGCCGAGCCCCAGGCGTTGCGCCAGGCGGGCGAACCAGCCGCCTGCGGCCCGGGCCTTTGCCGCGCGCTCGCCAGGTTGGCCATCCGGTGCGCGGATCTCGCAGCCGTCGGCGAGTTGGGCCAGGGTTTCGAAGATCAGGCGCCGTGTTTCGAGGCGCGCGCCGCTGACACGCTGAAACTCGATTGCGGCACGCGTGGCCATCAGCGAGTGGCCCCCAAGATCGAAAAAATTGTCGTGACGGCTCACGGCGTCCAGGCCGAGCAAATCCTGCCAGATGCGAGCCAGCGCGATTTCCATCGGCGTGGACGGCAGGTCGGCCGGGGCGAAGTCTGCGCGAGCCTCCTCGCGCGGGGCGGGCAGGGCACGGCGATCGACCTTGCCATTGGGCAACAGCGGCAGCTCCCGTCGCAGCACGTAATGCTGCGGCAGCATGTAGTCGGGCAGGCTGCGGCGCAAGTGATCTCTCAGCGCCTGCGCTTGCGGCTCGGCGCCGGTGGGCACCACATAGGCCACCAGTCTGACGTCGCCGGGCCGGTCTTCGCGCACCATCACCAGGCATTGCCTGACCGCGGGATGAGCCTGGAGCTGGGCCTCGATGTCGCCGAGCTCGATGCGGTGGCCGCGCAGCTTGACCTGAAAGTCCAGCCTTCCCTGATGCTCGAGCAGGCCGTCGTGCCGCCAGCGGCCGCGGTCGCCGGTTTGGTACAGGCGTGCGCCCGGCAGGGCGCTGAAGGGGTCGGGAATGAAGCGTTCCGCGCTGAGATCCGGACGGTTGAGATAACCCGTGGCGACGCCATCGCCGCCGATATGGATTTCACCGCTGAAGCCCACCGGGCAGGGCCGCCCCTGGGCATCGAGCACGTGAACCTGGGTGTTGGCGATGGGCTTGCCGATGGCGATGACCGCCGCCGGCGGCACCACGCGCCAGCAGGTGGACCAGACGGTGGTTTCGGTCGGCCCGTACATATTCCACAGCGCGCCGGTGCGCGCCAGCAGGGCCTGCGCGAGGTCGGGCGGCAGGCTCTCGCCGCCGACGAGGGCCTTGAATGCCGGCCCTCCCGCCCAGCCGGCGTCGATGAGCATGCGCCAGGTCGAGGGCGTCGCCTGCATCACCGTGGCGCCCGTGGTTTCGAGGAGGCCGCGCAGCGCGGCGCCGTCGCTGGCCTGCTCGCGGCTGGCCAGAACGATGCTGGCGCCGACCGCGAGCGGCAAGAGCAATTCGAGCACCGCGATGTCGAAGCTCAGCGTGGTGACGGCCAGCAGCACGTCGTCGGCCGACAGACCCGGCGCGTCGCGCATCGATGCCAGGAAGTTGACCACGGTGCGATGCGGCACGACCACCCCTTTCGGCCGGCCGGTGGACCCCGAGGTGTAGATCACGTAGGCCGGGTCTTGCGGCCGCGCGTCGCGGTCGGGGTCGGGTCGCAGCGGTGCTCCGGCATGCGCCGCGACGCCGGCCCCCTCGGCGTCCAGCAGCAGCCGGGGCAGGTCCAGCCCCTGCCAGAGATCGAGCAGCGCTTGCTGGGTGATCAGCAGCGACAGACCGGCGTCCTCGGCCATGGCGTGCAGGCGCTGTGCCGGATAGGTCGGGTCCAGCGGCACATAGGCGGCGCCGGCCAGCAGGACCGCCAGTTGCGCCACCAGCATGTCCGGGCCGCGCGCCGCGCTCAACCCGACCAGGCAGCCGCGCTGCACGCCGCGCCCGCGCAGGGCGTGTGCGAGCCGGTCGGCCTCGGCCCAGAGCTGCGCGTGGCTCAGCGCCCGATCCGGCGCAAGGCGCAGGGCAGGCGTCGGGCGTCCGCGCTGCGCCGCCAGGAAATCCGGCAGGGTCAGGTCGGATGGGTAGGCCCGCGACGTGCGGTTCCATGCGGACAGCAGGGCCTGGTCGCGCGGGGTGACGAAGGAGAGTTCGCGCAGCGGCCGATCCGCGGCCTGCATCGCCTGGTCGAGCAGGTGCAGATACAGGTCCAGCAGGCTCGTCGCCGTCTCTTCGGCGAACAGCTCGGTTGCATAGCTCAGGACCAGCGTGTTCTCGGCTTCGGTGTCGATGTGCAGGGCCAGATCGAACTGCACCGCGCCGAGGTGCAGCGGAAGGTGCCGCGCCTCCAGCCCGTCCCAGCGCAGTGGCGGCTGCGGCGTGTTGAGCACATTGAACAGCACGCGCAATTCTGGCGATGCGCCGGGGCCGGCCTGTTCGCGCAGCCGCTCGACCAGGTAGTCATAGGGAATGTCCTGGTGGGTGTAGGCGTCCAGGGTCGTGCCGCGCACCTGCTGCAACGCATCGCGGAAGCTCATGTCCATGCGCACCACGCTGCGCATCGCCAGCGTGTTGACGAGGGAACCGACGATGGTCTCGGCTTCGACGCGCGTGCGGTTGGCCACCGGCGTGCCCACGGTGACGTCGTCCTGCCCGCACCAGCGTGACAGCAGCAGTTGAAAGGCCGCGAGCAGGGTCATGAACGGGGTGACGCCCTGCCGTGCGCTGAAGCGCTGCACCGCGTCGAACCAGGCGTCGGCGTACTCGCGCCGCACGCGGGCGCCGCGGCTGGTCAGCCGTTGCGCCGCGCCGGTGTCGCTGGGGAGGTTCAAAGGGCTCATGCCGTCGAGCTGCCGCAGCCAGTAGCCGGTCTGCCGATCCAGCGTGGCGTCGTCGATGTGGCGGCGCTGCCAGGCGGCGTAGTCGACGAAGTCGATCGGTTTCGGCGGCAGGGCGGGAGCCTGGCCGCGGCGGTGCGCCTGGTACAGCGTCGACAGCTCGTCCAGCACGATCCCCCACGACCAGTCGTCGCCGATGATGTGGTGCATCGCCAGGACCAGGGCGTGATCGTCCGCGCCGCGGTTTGCCAGGATCAGCCGGCAAAGCGGCCCCCGGGCCAGGTCGAAGGGCGCCGCAGCCAGCCGCCGCAGCGCGGCGTCGTGCTCCGCCACCGGCAAGGCCCGCAGGTCAATCTCCTGCAGCCGTGCCGATGCGGACGGGTCGATGATCGCCTCGGGCTCGGTCGCGCCGAACTCGAAGCGCGTGCGGAACGCCTCGTGGCGGGCCACCAGCGCGTCCAGCGCGGCATGCAGTGCCGGACGATCCAGCGGACCGCGCAGCTGCAGGGCCGCGCACATGTTGTACGCAGCGCCCTGCGGGTCCATCTGGTGCAGCATCCACATGCGCCGCTGCGAGAACGACACGGGCATGCGCCCACCGCGGGCTGCCCGCGCGATGGGGTCGGGGGCGCTTTGGTATTCGCCGCGCTCCAACATGGGCTCGAGCGCCTGCGCCAGTTCGGCGAGGGTCGTGTGCTCGAACAGGGTGCGCAACGGCAGTGCCAGGCCCAGCGTGGCGCGGATCTGGGAGGCCACCTGGGTCGCGGAAAGGGAATGCCCGCCGAGATCGAAAAAATTGTCGTGCACTCCGAAGTGCCTTTGCGGCAGCACCGCCTTCCAGATCTCGAGCAGGCTCGATTCCAGGCCCGAGCGAGGCGCTGCATGGCGGGCCGGATCGGGGGCGTCGTCGGGCCGCGGCAGGCTGCCGCGGTCGAGCTTGCCGTTGGGCAGGCGCGGCAGGGCGTCGAGGAAGACGAAGGTCGCGGGAATCATGTGCTCCGGCAGCCCCGCCTTGAGCGCCTGGCGCAGACGTTGCGCGTCCGGCTGTTCGGCGACGACATAGGCGACGAGGCGCTGCCGTTCGGGGGTGTCGCCATGCAGGGCCACCGCGCTCATGCGCACGCCCGCGCAGCCGTCGAGCGCGGACTCGATCTCGCCGAGCTCGATGCGATGGCCGCGAAGCTTGACCTGGTGGTCGGCGCGGCCGATGAACTCGACGCTGCCGTCGGCCAGCCAGCGCGCCAGGTCCCCGGTGCGGTAGATGCGCTCGCCGGGGCGGAAAGGATTCGGCAGAAAGCGTTCCGCGGTGAGTTCCGGGCGGTTCAGGTAGCCGCGGCCCACCCCGATGCCGCCGACATGGAGTTCACCGGTCACCCCGATCGGCTGCGGCTGCAGATGCCGGTCGAGGACGTAGAGCTGCAAATGCGGGACGGGGCGGCCGATGGGGATCGCGTGCCGATCCGGCAGGGAGCGGCGAACCTCGTACCAGGCGCTGTCGACCGTGGCTTCGCTGGGGCCGTAAAAATTGCCCAATCTGGCCTGCGGCAGGACTTTGAAGAACGCCTCGGCCAGCGCGCGATCGAGGGCCTCGCCGGCGGCGACCATGTAGCGCAGGCGGGTGCATGCCGCAAACGCGGGTTCGGCCAGCAGCACGCGCAAGGCGGAGGGAACGAATCCCGCGACGCTGATGTCTTGCTCGCGCAGGATCGCCGCCATGCGTGCCATGTCCCGCTGCGCGCCGGGTTCGGCCAGGACGAGCTGCGCGCCGCAAACCAGCGGTGACAGGATCTCCCGAATCGAGGCGTCGAAATTGATCGTGGTCTTTTGCAGGACGCGGTCGGCGGGCGTCATGTCGAGCGCGTCGTTGTACCAAAGCAAGAGATTGCTCAAACCCCGATGCAGCAGCTGCGCCCCCTTGGGCCTGCCGGTCGAGCCCGAGGTGTAGATGATGTAGGCGAGGTGCTCGGGTCGGGTCGCGTCGTCGACGATCGGGAGGTCGTGGACGGGGGCCGCGCCGCCGTCGTCGGGCAGTTCCATCACGCGCGCCGGGCTGGCCGCCGCGCGCAGCGCGGCGGCGTGGCGGTGCTGCGTCAGCACGAGGCGCGGCGCGGCGTCCTCGAGCATCATCCGCAGCCGCGCGGCGGGGTACTCGGGGTCGAGCGGCAGGAATGCGCCGCCGGCCTTGAGGATGGCCAGCATGCCCACCACGAGGGCGAAGCTGCGTTCCATGTACAGGCCGACGACCGCCTCAGTGCCCACACCGGCCTCGCGCAGCCGCTGCGCCCAAAGCTCGGACAACGTATCCAGCTCCCGGTACGTCATCGACTCGCGGCCGAGCCGCACCGCCACCGCATCGGGCGTGGAGCGGGCCTGGTTGCGAAAGAGGGCGTGCACGGCCTGCTCGCACGGCGCGGAGCGCGCGCTGTCGTTCCAATCCACGAGCAGGCGACGGCGTTCGTCGGCGTCGAGCAGCTCGAGGCGATCGACCGCAAGCCCGGGGTCGGCCACGATGCTGGCCAGAAGGTTGCGGAACTGCGCCGCCATGCGTGCGACCGTCGCCGGCTCGAACAGGTCGGTGCGGAAGGACAGCTCGGCGTCGAGTCCGGCGCCGGTCTTGGTCAGCCGCAGGGACAGGTCGAACTTCGCCGTGCTGGCCCCCAGCGGCAGGCGCACGGCGGCGATGCCGGGCACATCGATCGTGCGCTCGGGAAATGCGTCCAGCACGAACGAGGCCTGATACAAGGGGTTGCGGCTGGCGTCGCGCCGCGGGGCGAGTTCGACCACCAGGCGGTCGAACGGCATTTCGGCGTGAGCCAGCGCGTCGATGACGGTTGCGCGCGTGCGCTGCAGGACGTCGATGAAGCCGGGCGCGCCGTCGAGCCGGCCGCGCATCACCACGGTGTTGGCGCAATGGCCGACCACGTTCTCCAGCCGTGCGTCGCCGCGTCCGGCCACCGGCACGCCGACCGGGATGTCGTGTTGCCCGCACAGGCGCATCAGCAGGATCTGGAACGCCGCGAGGAAGGCCATGAAAGAGGTGGCCCCATGCTGTTGGGCGAGCGCCTGCATCGCGGCGGCGAGGCTGGCGTCGATGTGGAAACGCTGCGTTTTCCCGGCGAAGCTCATCCGCGCGGGCCGCGGTCTGTCGGTGGGCAGTTCGAGGCTGGGCAGGTCTCGCAACTGTGCGCGCCAGTACTGCAAATCGGCTTGTAGCGCGGCGCTGGCATCGCGCTGGCGCTGATGCGCGGCGTGGGCGGCGAAGGTGAGCGGCAGTTCAGGCAGGCCGCAAGCCGAGCCACCGTGGGCGTAGATCTGTCCAAGTTCCCGGTGGATGACGCGCATCGACCAGCCGTCGGCCACGATGTGATGCAGCGCCAGGACCAGCAGATGATGTTCCGGCGCGACGGCCAGCAGCACGGCGCGCAGCAGCGGCGCGCACGCAAGGTCGAAGGGTTGGACCAGGATGGCTTCGACGCGTTGCGCCAGCGGGCCGTCTTGCGCCTCGTCGCCGGACAGGGTCAGGCGTTGAAGCGCGAAGGCGGCGGCACTGGCGCCGGCCGGCATCACCTGCTGGAACGGGCCGCCGGCGCCGGACGCAAACCGCGTGCGCAGCGCACCATGCCGGGCGATGAGCGCGCGCAGGCTCAACTCGAGGCGGTCGCCGTCCAGGGGGCCGTGCAGCCGCGTCACCGAGCCGCTGTTGTAGGCCGATGCGCCGCCCTCGAGCTGGGCGAGGAACCACAGGCCCTCCTGTGCATGGGACAGGGGGGCCGGATTCTCGCCGGGGTCGGCCTCTCGCGCCGCGGGCGCGACCTGGGCGCGCTGTCGAAGCAGTGCTCGGGCCAGCAGGCGCCGCTGCGCGTCGCGCGCCTCGGATGCGGCGGCGGACGCTTCATCCGAAGCCGATGGTGGTGTGCGCATGGCGTGGCGGCGAGGGAATCGACGTGGAGATGTGCGGTTCGATCGGCCATCAGGCCTGCGCGAGCAGGCGGGCGATCTCGTCTGTGCCGAGGGCGTCGAGATCCGCCTGCAGGGCGCGGCAGGCGGCGTCGGCTTCTTCGATGGCGGCCTGCACGACGGCGGCGAAATCCGCCAGCCTCGGCTTGGCCAGCAGTGCCGTTGCGGCAAGATCCAGCCCCCATTCCCGGTTCACCGCCTGCACCACGCCGACGGCGAGCAGGGAGTCGCCGCCCAGGGCGATGAAATGAGCGTTGCCGTCGGTCACGGCACAGCCCAGGGCCGCGGCGAACAGCGCCGCGAGCCTGAGCTGCAGCGGATCGGTCAGGGCGGCATGCTCCGGGGGTTTGACCAGCGCGGCGATTTGCGCGTGCAGTTTCAGGCGCTGCACCTTGCCGCCAGGGCCGGTCGGGATCTGCGCCACGATGTGAATCTGCGCGGGAATCTTGAATTGGCCGATGCGCCCGGCGAGGGCGGCGCGCAGCGCTTGCGCGTCGGCAGGGCCGCCGGCGTCCAGCACGACAGCGGCGTGCACGTCTTCGCCCAGCGAGGGATGCGGGGCGGCGTACACGGCGGCTTGCTGCACGCCCGGCAACTGCAGCAGCGCCTGCTCGACTTCGACCGGCGCGATTTTCTCGCCGCCGCGGTTGATGATCTCCTTGGTGCGGCCCGCCAGATACAGATATCCGTCAGGATCGAGCCGGCCGAGGTCGCCGGTGAGAAACCAGCCGTCCTGGAACGCGGGAACATCGTCCCGGGAAGGTTCTTCATAGCCGCTGAACAGGGTCGGGCCGCGCGCGACCACGGCCCCGAGCCGATCGGGCGGGAGCTCGCGTCCCGCATCGTCGACGATGCGCAGCTCGACGCCCGCCGCACGACCCGCCGAGCCCGGCTTGCGCGGCTCCGGAGGCAGCGGATTCGCCGTCAACTGGTGCGCCGCCTCGGTCATGCCGTAGGTTTCGATCAGCGGGGCCCGGGTCATGGTCTCGAGCTGCGTCTGGACATCGGCCGGCAGCGCCGACGACGACGAGCGGATGAAGCGGAAGCGATGCTCGGGCAACGCCTCCCGGTAACGCTCGCCGAGCTGAAGGAAGGCGCGGTGCAGGGTCGGCGATGCCGTGTACCAGCTCGGGTTGAAGTCCTGGATCCAGAGCAGCCAGGCCTGCGGATCGAACCCCGGCGTGCAGACCACCGAAGAGCCGTTGACCAGCGGTGTCAGAAGACCGCCGACCAGGCCGTGGATATGGTGGGTGGGCATCACGAGCAGCCCGCGATCCGCCGGCGATATCCTGAAATGGCGGCCGATGTTGCGTGCCGCGTGCAGCGCCTTGGCCTGTTCCAGCGGGATGCGCTTGGGTTTTCCGGTCGTTCCGGAACTGAACAGGACGAAGGCCGCGTCCTGCGGTCCGGGTTCGCGCCAGTTGTCGGGCGGGCCGGCGGGCGCGGGCGCGAGCGCGCGCCGCAGGTCGAAGGGCAAATAGGGCAGGCCGAG
>NZ_NCKP01000063.1:0-9439 GCF_002282795.1 Thiomonas sp. 13-64-67 | reverse complement strand
CTTCACTGAGTTTGTCTGATCGCATGGAGCCCCCGAAAAAACCCAAGCTTCGCTCAGCTCAGACTCATTGAAAAGATGGGTTCGGCAAACGCTTACTGTCAAGGGGCGCGTTGTTGCGCGCAGGCAACAGGCGCGCGGACAATACGCCTTTGTGGACATTCTTGTGGACAGGCGGCTGACGAAAAGAAAAAAGCCTAAGTGAATCAATCACTTAGGCTTGTGTAATGGTGGAGCCGGGGGGAATTGAACCCCCGTCCGCAAATACTCCACAGCAGGATCTACGTGCTTAGTAACGCCATTTGGTTTTAACCCCTATGACGCGGGTGTACGCGCTTCATTTGGGGCGATCCACTGAGTTTAGGGCTGAATCGCGTGGCGAAATTCAACTCGAGCCAATGTGTATGACCTCGCAGGTGTTGCCACCCCGGCCCATCGGCCAACCGTTGCGAGGCTCACCGGTGTTAAGCGGCGAGGGCGTACGAAGAATCGTTCGCAGTTACTTTGTTTCCAGTGGTTTATCGAGCGTACTGGGGCTCGGCATGCACCTGTCTGTTTTGCTATCCACGTCGAAACCGGGTCGGCCCCATGGAATACTGATTGTACGGCGAGACCATGTTTTGTTTCGCCGCTGTCAGGACATGAGGTCGAGCGTGAGCAATTCAAGGGGGTGATGGATGATGGCATCGGCGTCCCAACTTTCTGGGGCGCTGGGGCCACAATAGCCGTAGGCTGCGGCGATGGCGCGCATTCCAGCGGCTTGGGCGGATTGCATGTCTCGAAGGTCATCGCCGACGTAGATACAGCTTGCAGGGTCGATGCGAAGCGCTTGGGCGGCGTACAGCAGGGGATCGGGTGCGGGTTTGGGGCGTGCGGCGGTATCGCCGCTGACCACGCATCCGGGGGGGTGCGGCCAGGGGAGTTGGGTGACTAGGGGCTGGGTATAGGTGCTGAGTTTGTTGGTGACAATGCCCCAGGGCAGGGCGAGTTGATGCAGGCGTTCGAGCAATGGGACGACGCCGTCGAACAGGGTAGTGCGCACGCGGATCGCCTCGAGGTAATAAGCGAGGAAGGTTTCTTTCAATGCGTCGTACCGGGCCTCTTCGGGCGTGACCTGCATGCCTACGGCGAGCAAGCCACGCGCGCCATGAGAGGCCATGGGGCGCAGGCGTTCGAGCGGCAATTCCGTCAGGTGATGGTCTCTGCGCACTCGGTTGAGCGCAGCGGCCAGATCGGGGGCGGTATCCGCCAGCGTGCCGTCGAGGTCGAATAGGCAGGCGCGGACAGGGCGGGCGGGCGACATCAGAGCGGGCGGCGCAAGGCCATGAGATAGTTGACGCTGGGATCGCGAGTGATGCGGAAGCGCTGGGTGAGAGGCTGAAATTCGAGCCCGGCAATGTCGGCGGTTTCAAGACCGCAGCGTCGGCCCATGGCGGAAATTTCGGAAGGCTGAAGAAACTTGGCGTAGTCGTGCGTGCCTTTGGGGAGGAGCCGCAGCAGGTATTCGGCCCCGAGAATGGCGAACAGATAAGCCTTGGCGTTGCGATTGAGGGTCGAGACAAAAACCCATCCGCCGGGGCGCACCAAGGCGGCGCTGGCTTGAATGATGGACGCCGGATCGGGGACGTGCTCGAGCATTTCCATACAGGTGACCACGTCGAATTGTCCGGCGGCCTCGGTGGCAAGGCGCTCGGCACTGACGAGGCGGTAATCGATATCGAACTGGGCATCGAGCGCGTGTAGGCGAGCGACTTGCAGCGAGGCATCGGCAAGGTCGATGCCGGTCACCTTGGCGCCTGCCGCTGCCATCGACTCCGAGAGAATGCCGCCCCCGCAGCCGATGTCCACTACGGCTTTTCCACCCAGACCGACATGGTCTTGAATCCACCGTAGGCGGTGCGGATTGAGCAGGTGCAAGGGGCGAAACTCGCCGTGCTCATCCCACCAGCGATGGGCGAGGACACTGAATTTGTCGATTTCTTCAGCTTCGACGTTGTGGTCTGTCGGGGTCATGGGCGGCACCTGAATCGGCGCGTCATTGAAACTTGATCAGCCTGTAATAAAGCATGCCGAGAAGTTCGTGTACGACGCGTGTGGTCTTGTCCAGCGCGCTGATCTGCGGGGTCAGCATGTCCAGCGCCTGAATCGGAATGGCTTCGTAGTCTACCGGCCAGGCGCAGATTGAAACCTGCTCATGGGCAAAAGCCATCATCGCGCGGGGCATATGGTCTGCGGAGGTGACCAGGTAGCGGCGGCCGACCGGAAACTGGAGGATGCGCTCTCGCGTATTGACGGCCGTCTGAAAGGTCGTTCGAGATGTTGTGTCCAGGATCATTCGGCTGGCCGGAAAGCCGAGTTGCACAGCCAGCGCACCCATCAAGTTGGCCTCGCGCACCGTTCTGCCCCATCCGCCGGAGATGAGCAGCGTGCTGTCGGGGGTGCGCTGCGCCAGTTGTACGGCAGCGAGCAGGCGTTTCAAACTCGCGGTTTTCAAGGCCGAGAAGTCTTGCGCGTGCATGGGGTTGCCGTCTATTCCGCCAGCGAGCACGACGAATAGCGTCCCCGGCGGGGGCGGGGAGCAGATTTTCTCCTGCGTCGCCTTTCGTTCCAGTGCGCCTAGAGCAAGATTGGCAAAAAGGGGCATGCTGGCCAAGAGAAACAGCACGGTAGTGGCATAGGTCAGAAACCGGGTGAAAAACCGGTGCGAGCGCCAGGTGACAAACAGGGAAAGAAAGACCAGGCCGCAAGCGGTCAGCCCGACGGGAGACAGCAGGAGTTCGAGGGTGAGCTTCAACGGCGTCAGGACAGGGCCACAGAGGCCGTGGAGGGGGAGGTCAGTCCAGACCAGTCAAGGTAAACCTTTTCGTCGCCGTCCACCCAGACATGGCGCGAGAAAAGACGTTCCGCGCGTTGGCGCCCGGCGCGGCCCATGGCGGCCACCGTGTCACGCTCGCTGAGGGTGAACATTTTTGCAGCCAGATCGTCGACGTCTGCTGCGGTGAACAGCAAGCCGGTGACGCCGTCTTCGACTACTTCGCCGCAGCCGCCGATGCGCGGCGCAATCACGCAGCGGCCGGCCGCCATGGCTTCACGCGCAGACAGCGGGAATGACTCGCGCGTTGAGGACAGCACAAAGACGTCTAGCAGCGCGAGGTGGGAGGGAATGTCGCGCTGCATGCCGGCGAAAATCACGGTGCTGTGCAAGCCGAGGCGGGCGACCTGCGCCTTGGTTTGATCGAGTAGCGGCCCGTCGCCCACGATCAGCAGGCGGGTTTCGGGTTTGCTCTCTACGACTTTGGCGAAGGCATCGACCAGATAGTTGTGGCCCTTTTCTTCGGACAGGCGGGCCACGATGCCGAAAATCAGATGCTTGCCTGGTTCCAGCCCGTACTGGCGGGCGAAATCGGCGGTACGTGAGGCCGTGGAAAATCGATCGAGATCGATGCCGCTGTGAATGACGGTGGACTGCTCGGGGGGCAGGCCGTTGGCGAGCAGGCGGTTGCGCTCGTAGTTCGACTCGAAGATGATGAAGTCCGCGCTTTGCCGCAGGATGCGACCTGCCCACTTGAAATTCTTGGGATTGTGAATGTTGTGGATGGTGGTCACGATGGGCACGCGGCGAGATGTGCTCGCGACCCGGTAGCCGTAGGGCATGAGCCGCAGCGCCGCGTAGGCCACCATGGAAGACCGCACCGATTGCGGCGCGACGAGTTCGATGCCCTCGCGCTTGACGACCTCGCGCAGCTGTTTGAGGGCTCGAACAAACTGCGAGGCTGCGCTGAAATGAAAGTCGATATCGACATGAATGGCGCCCTTGCCGATCAGCTCTTTGAGCAGCACGCCGTCTGTGGTGGCCACATAAACGATGTGGCCCTTAGCGGTGAGGTCTTCCGTCAGGGTCAGCACGTCGGACTGCACGCCGCCGATGCCGAAAGGTTCGGTCATCAAGTACAGGATTTTCATAGCGTTGTGGCCTCGAACGAGGCGCTGGGTTTGAGGTGTTTCTGAGCGAATCGGCGGGTGCGACGCGCATGCAGCAGGCGATGAATCGGATCGAATGCGCCGACGATTTTCAGGCGGAATTGCGACACATCATCGCGGTCGGTGATTTCGGTGCGTTTGAGCTGGAACAAATCGGCATCGCGCCGATTGACCCCCGGCGCCACGCTGACAGCAGCGGCATAACCGGCTTGTCGCACCAGTTGAAGTTCGCGCGGGCTCAAATCGCCCGAGGGGTAACAGAAATACTGAACGGGTTGCTGCAGATGGGCGGCGATTTCGCTTCGGCTGGTAGCGATTTCCTGCTGCGCCAGCGCATCGCTGATGGTCGGCAGATAAGGGTGGGTGCGGGTGTGCGAGCCGATGGTGATGCCGGGAGACCTGGCGAGGGCGCTCACTTCGTCCCAGTTGAGGTGCAGGCGCTCGGTCGGCTCGCTGCCATAGCGGGGGTGACTGAGCGCCTGATCGCAGAACTGGGTGGTCACAAAAATAGTCGCCGGAATGCGATAGCGCTGCAGGATGGGCAAGGCCTCGGTCAGGTTGTCGAGATAGCCGTCGTCGAAGGTCACGGCGAACAGCGGTTTGCGCAAGGGCCCGGCCTGAATCGCCCGCAACCCGTCTTCGAGGCTGACCACGTTGTGCGAAGACAACTCTTGCATCTGCTGGGCAAAACGCGCGGGTGATACCGTGAGTTGGTCATAGGCGGCCAAATGCGCGACACGGTGATACATCAGCACGCGAAGACCCGGGCTCAGGGTGTTGCGAAGCTGGGCGTAAGGCAGCAAGGCAGTGGCAAGCAGACGACGCATGATTTACTCCGCAGGGGCGACTCGCGCCGGTTGAGGCTCTGACGACAGGCCCAGCGCTTGCTGATGCAGACGGTTGTAGGCCGCGGCGGTTCGCGAGACGTCGAAACGCGCGATCACGGTTTCCCGTGCCCGCTGTCCCAGACGGGCGCGCAAAGCAGGGTCTTGCAGCAAGTCGTCCAGGCGTTTGGCAAATTGCGGCACGTCGCGCGGCTCGACCAGCAGGCCATTATCCCCGTCGATGACGACATCGGGAATGCCGCCCACGCGGGTACACAGCACCGCCTTGGAACTCGCCATCGCCTCCAGCAGGGCAATGGGCAAACCCTCCCAATGCGAGGACATCACGAACACATCCATGGCCGCCACCAGGCGGGGCACATCGGTTCGCATGCCGGTGAAAATCACACAGTCTTCCAGCCCGAGAGCCTTGACCTGCTGCTTGAGCGTGTCTTGAAGATCGCCCGTGCCGATCACCAGGCAATTCAATTGTTTGTCACGCACCTGGGGTAGTTCGGCCAGCGCACGGAACAGATCACCGTGTGCCTTTTGTTCGTGCAAGCGGCCCACGATGCCGATCAGGGGGCGATCTTCTGGAAGCCCGAATTCACTTCGGACGCCCGCGCCCGAAAAGCTGGAGAATTTCTGCAGGTCAATGCCATTTGGAATCGAGACCAGCTTGCTGGCGGGTATTTTGTCGCGCGTGGCCAGCGTTTGCGTGACCTCTTCACTGCACCCCACCACGGCGGTACTCAGTCGCGCGAACAAGCGGTCGATCAGTTTGCGACCCGACCCTTTCCACGGGTTGACGATGTTGTGCACGGTCGAAAACACCGCCGGAACGCCGGCCAAGCGCGCAGCCAGACGGCCATAAGTATCGGCGGTGAACAGATGTGTGTGCACGACATCAGCACGCTCGCGCTTAAGCCACGAAGCCACGCGGAAGACCAAGCCAAAATCCAGCTTGCCTTTGCGGCCAAAGATCACGACTGGAACGCCGAGTTTTTCGAACTCCTGTTCTAGCGGGCCTCCCTTGATCAGGCAGACGATGGTGTAACGGTAGCCCGGTATGCGCAGGCGCATCAAATCGACCAGCAGCATTTCCGCACCGTCGCGTGGCAGTTCGTCGATCATGTGGACGATGTGCGGGGAGGTTTTATCGCGGTTATCCATTTCTGTTTTTGGCGCTGATAAGTTGTTTCGGATCAAACAGATGGGCCACGATGGCAATATAAATCCATAAGAATACATCGACCGAGGTATCTATAATATGCGTCCCGAACATATTTACCGCAACCAATCCCGCTACCAGCGTTACCGCACCTAAACCAATGATGCGGTCGATATCTACGGTGCTCTTTTTATAAACAAACCAACCACGAAAAGCGAGTGCTCCAATAATCAGAAGGAGCGTGATCAGGCTGGGCACGCCCATATTGGAGGCCGCATACAAAAACATATTCTGATTGTCCGTAGCATCTCCGGTCGAGCCCTCATAAAATCCTGGAACATAGCTGGGCACCAAGCTGTGAAACTGATCGAACCCTTTGCCGAAAATTGGATCTTCCTTTGCCATCTCTATAGCTGCGTCCCAAAGCAAAAATCGTGAGTCTGCACTCTTGTCGATTTTTGAATCAACTTCGTGATCCTGATAGGTTTGAGCTACTCGGGCCTTCATCGAATTGGGCACCAAGGCAGGAATGAAAAAGTAAATTGTTCCAATGACGAGCAAGACCAAAACAAAGAACTTTTTGCTTTTGACGAATGAAAGCGTGGCAAGCTCCATCGCGAAAGCCAGATAAGCGCCGCGAGAAAAGGCCGCCAGCAATACTTTCAGACCAATCAAGACGATGGGTGCCAAGCGCCACGATTTCCAGCGTGGGAAATAATAGGCCCCATAGGCTAGCAAGGGCGCAAGAGAATAGATAATTTGCGCTGCGAATTCGTTCGGCTGCCCAATGGGGCCTAGCAGCCGCGATTTTTCGATGCTGCTTGCACCGCGGGTAAGCCACCATTCGTGTATGCCGTAAAGAAAAATGACAGCTGCGGAAAACATCATATAGACGATGAGTCGTCTAGCCATATTCTTATCTTGGATCAGGTTGACGACCAGAAAGAAAATAATAAACTGGTCGAAAAATCCCCGAGCCGACAAAAGATAGTTCCAGATGAATGGATGCAGCCCAATATGATAAATTGCTGTAAAAACAGAAATAACACTCAGGAAAAACCAGATGCCTACCAATCGCGTGAACGGCAAGGGGTTGAACATCTTCCTTTGATTTTTATAGGCATGGATGACCCAGAATGAAATCAAAAACAATTCCAGCAAATTGGTGCCGTTGATGCCTGGTGCAATCAGAACTGGGTAGAGTTTGCTTAAAGGGTAATAAATGATGACCAGTGCAAGCAGAGGCTCTGGACCTTTGCGCAATTGAATCAGCAGGAGCAGCCCAAAGACCAAGGCAAAACCGTAGAGGCCAATTTTCCCTGGATGGAGTTTGAAAACGATGATGCTGAGAACAAATAAAGCGGGTACGGCGAGCAGTCGAAGTATGGAGTACAGCTCCTTGCCAGCCCAGTTCACATTTTCAACCGGGTTTTCAGCCGGATTTTCAACTGATGGGGCTGAAGCGGGCCGCCTGTTGTTCAATCCCCCAGGTTTTTGGCGTGGGTGCGGGGTGGTCACGCTCATGGCTGCTGGTGTGGCACGCCTTTGACGCGTGCATAGAGTTGGTGGTAACGCGCGTTGCCAATGAGGCGTTTGGCTCCTGTTTTGGCGAGCGAAATGGTCTGCGCGCGAAGCAAGGTCGCCGCGTCGGCCCGGGCATAGGCCATGAAAGTGGCGTCTGTCGTTCCAGCGCGGATGGCCAGGCGGGGCAGGGGGCGCGTTGAGGCAATCGGGCGAGTGCTCAGGGTGCCAATGGCCGATCCATGAAGGACGGTGTAGCCCACGTCTTGCGCCAACCGCAGGCAGCGATCGTCGTAACGCCCCCCGGGGAAGGACATTTGCCTGACTGTTATCTGCAACTCATTTTCGAGGCGGACATGCGATTGCTGCAGCTCGCTTTTGAGCGTGTCGTCTGGCAGGTCGCTGAGAAAGCGGTGAGTGTGTCCATGCCCGCCCACCGTCATGCCTTGTTGCGCAAGCTGGCGAACCTGATCCCAGGTGCAAAAACCCGCTCGCTGACCGATGAAGTCGGTGGTGACAAAAAACAGCGCGCTCAGACCGCGTTGCTTGAGCAAGGGCAGGGCGAGTTCAGCATTGCTGGCGTGGCCGTCGTCGAAGGTGAGTAGCACGCCGCCGGGAATGGGCGAGCCGGTTTGCTCGATAGCGTGCGGGGGGATGACTGGAATGTGGGCTGCGGCCAGCAGATCGAGCTGTCTGGCAAACGTCTCCGTGGAGAGGGCATAGGGACGGTCTATCGGGTCGATGGCCAGACGCTGCGCCTCGGTGGCGTAAAGCCCGTGGTACATCAGAATGCTCAGGCGCTTCATGTTTTTTCCCACTTGGCGTCGGCGCGGCCCTGGGCGAATTTCAGCAGGGCCAGCATGGCGGCGGCATTCATATCGAAAAACACATGGGCGAAGCTGACGAATTTGTTTTTGCGCAGCGCGGGCGCCCAGTGTCCGGCGGCAGCCAGCAGGTAAAACGCAAGCTGCGCCAGCAGCGCAAGGCGGTAGAACGCCGACGGGATGAAGGCGCTGGTGAACAGGGTGATGATGAGGGCGTAGGGCACGAAGAGCCGGAAAACCTTGTGGGACAGGAACTGGAACCATACCGGGTTCTGCATGGGGCTGAACAGCCAAAAATTTCTCGAAAAGGTCTGGAAATTGCCTGTGAGGGTTCGAATCTTGCGTTTTTGTTCCGCGGCGGACTCGGTTTGCAGGGTGTCGTAGACGTGGGCCTGGGGTTCCATCAGGGTTCGTTTGCCCGCGCGGGTGATCTGCATGGGAATCTCGAAGTCGTCGAGGATGGTGTCCGGCGGGATGGGGGAGAAGTCGCGGGTGCGAATGGCGTAGAGCGCTCCGGTTGCGCCCACGGTCGAGTGAAAGCGGCTTTCGGATTTGCGGATGGCTTTTTCGTAGCGCCAGTACAGCCCGATGTTCTGCCCGGTCTGGGTGCTGCTGGGACGATGCACCAGTTCGCCGCTCACGGCTCCGACGGCGGGGTCGCAGAAATCGGAAATCAGCCGACGCACCGATCCGGCTTCGAGATCCTGGCGCACGTCGCAGAACACGACGAATTCAGTCTGCACCTGAGCGAGCGCCAAGTTGAGCGCATACGCCTTGCCTTGCCGCAGGGCATAAGAGAGGGTGCGCACGCCGGGGGCGCCCTGCAGCACGGTGGCGGTGGCGTCGGTCGATCCGTCGGAGACCACCAGAATGTCGATCTTGTCCTGTGGGTAGTCGAGCGCGCGCAGATTGGCGACCTTGCCGGGCAGGCGCGCCGCCTCGTTATAGCCCGCCATGACCACGGTGAGGCGGGGAAGTGACTCGTTATCGAGCAGGGGGCAGGCAAGCTGCGGGCGCCGCCTGTGTCATTTTCAGAAGACGACTGCACCAGTTCGCGGGGCAGGCCCGACCGGTGTGCAGCCGACTTCTGAACGGGCCGTGTCAGCAGTCCTATGCACGAA
>NZ_NCKP01000062.1:0-16465 GCF_002282795.1 Thiomonas sp. 13-64-67 | reverse complement strand
GATCTCGCCCGACCGGCTCTCGCTCTACAGCTACGCGCATCTGCCGCACATTTTCAAGCCGCAGCGCCGCATCAATAACGAAGACCTGCCCACGGCCGACGTCAAGCTCGGCCTGCTGGGTCTGGCCATCCGCCGGCTGGAAGAGGCGGGTTATGTCTACATCGGCATGGATCATTTCGCCAAGCCGGGCGACGAGCTCGCCCGCGCCCAGCGCGAGGGCAAGCTGCACCGCAATTTCCAGGGCTATTCCACGCAGGCCGAACTCGATCTGCTGGCCTTTGGCGTATCCAGCATTTCCAACGTCGGCAACTGTTACGCGCAGAACGCCAAGACCATCGACGAATACACCGAGATGCTGGCTTTCGGCAAGCTGCCCACGGCGCGCGGGGTGCATCTCACCCCCGAAGACCGCCTGCGCCGCACCGCCATTCAGCGGCTGATGTGCGATTTCCAGCTCGATCTCGTCGCGCTGGCCGACGAATTCAAAGTGGACGCCGCCGCCACCTTTGCCCTCGACCTGCAGCGCCTCAAGCCGCTGGAAGATGCCGGGTTGGTCGTGCGCGAAGGCCCGCAAGGTCTGCGCGTCCAGGTCACGCCGCAAGGCCGCCTGCTGGTGCGCATCGTCGCCATGCAGTTCGATGGCTATTTGCATCAGCCGCGCGAGCAACTTTTGCAGCCCCGCTATTCGCGGGTGATCTAAACCCTGGCCTTCACGCGGCGACGAGGTGAGCGCGCGGGCACCGATAATGGAGACCGCGCACTCTCAAGGAAACGCCGGGCCGCCCCAAGTTTCCTTGACCCCCGCGGGGGGCAGGTCGGCTAGCCGACCCTGGGGGCACTCACAGCTCCAAATCCATGAATCTGGTCAAGCCCTTGATCGCCCTGCTGGCGATCGTCAATCCGCTGGGCATCATTCCCTTTTTCATTCTGTTCACCGAGAGTTTCTCGCGGGAGCAGAAGAAGCGGACCATCCTCGTCGCTTCGATCTCGGCGTTTCTGGTCATCGCCGTCAGCACACTGATCGGCGCTGACCTGCTGCATTTTTTCGGCATTTCCATTGCGTCGTTTCAGGTCGGCGGCGGCATGCTGCTGCTCATCAGCGCCATCAGCATGCTCAACGCCAAAACCGGCGCCACCAAATCGACCAGTGACGAGGTGGAAGAAGCCGCCGACCGGGCCAGCGTGGCGGTGGTGCCGCTCACCATCCCCCTGCTCACAGGCCCGGCCACCATCAGTACGGTGATCATTTATGCCAGCAACACGCACCACTGGTGGCAGCACGCGGTGCTGATCGGCTACGGCGTGATCATTGCCGGGGCCGCTGCGCTGTGCTTCATGGCGGCCGAACCGATTGCGCGGTTTCTGGGCAAGACCGGCATCAATGTGATGACCCGCTTGATGGGCCTGATCCTCTCGGCGCTCGCGGTGGAAATGATGAGCGACGGCCTGATCAAGCTGTTTCCGGGCCTGGGACGCTAACCTGCAAACCCCAACTCTCAGGGTTCGCCCCTAGTGCGCGCGGCAGCCAAAATTCGAACAATGTTTTGTATTGCGATTGGGCTCACCCAACGCGCCCCAACAAGAGGGATCGAGGAGACAAACGACCTGCAACCCAGGTGGTTTCACGACAACAGCGCGGCACAAGATGGCAGCGCAAGCAGTACCCCGAAGCACCGTGAACACTCGTTCCGGTGCTTTTTTACGCCCCGCTCCCCACGCCCGCTCCCAATATGGAACTGATCCTGCTCGGCATTGCCGCACTCTTTGCCGGGTTTGTCGATGCCATCGTCGGCGGTGGTGGTCTGGTACTCGTACCCGCCCTGTTTGCTGCGTTTCCCAACGCGGCTCCTGCCACGCTGTTTGGCACCAACAAAGGCGGCGCCATCTGGGGCACCTCGGCGTCAATGTGGTCGTATGTGCGCCGGGTTCAGCCCCCTTGGTCCACTGTGGCGCCCGCCACCCTTGCAGCGTTTGTCGGCGCGCTTGGCGGCGCCTGGCTCATCACACAAGTCAAGTCGACTGATTTTCGGCAGGTCCTACCTTTCATTCTGCTGGCCGTATTGCTCTACACCCTCAAGCGCAAGGATTTGGGACATCACCATGCCCCGCACCTGAGCGGCGGCGCCGAGCGGGCTCTGGCAGTGAGCGGCGGCCTACTGATCGGTTTTTACGATGGATTTTTCGGGCCGGGCACGGGCAATTTCTTGATTTTCCTGTTTGTCCGTGGCTTCGGCTTTGATTTTCTCCATGCCTCGGCCAGCGCCAAAGTCGTCAACGTGGCCTGCAATCTTGCGGCCCTGCTGGTGTTCGCCAGTAAAGGCCACGTCATGTGGCGGTATGCCGCGCTCATCGCGGTGTGCAATATTGCGGGTAGCCTGCTGGGCACCCGGCTCGCCTTGCGCCGGGGCACGCACTTCGTGCGCGGCGTCTTTCTGCTGGTCGTCGCGGCGCTCATTCTCAAGACCGCGCACGATGCGTTTTTTTGAACAATCAGAAAAAAAGCGCCGCCTGTTGCCAGGGGGCGCTTCATCTGAAACACGGCGTTGAAGCACGGCACATGGCCGCCTGCCTTATTTTTTCATCGGGCAGGTGTTCATGCCGATGATGGAATACAGCGGGCAGAATTTGAACAGGCCCGTGACCAGCGGCACAATGCCGATCCAACCCCAGACGCCGATGGTGCCCATCAGGCTCAAGGCGATCAGAACGATGCCCACAATAATGCGCAGAATGCGATCGATACCGCCGACGTTGAATTTCATGGTCCACTCCTTGAAAAAAGAATATCGCAATTTGACACCGATTCCTGCGGACGCACAGTGACCTCGGTCACACGCGTCTTACCCCGACAGCTCCCCGGCGGCCACTTGGCGCAGCACGGCGGGCTGCAGAATGTCGATCTTCTCGCGCGACAGCCCCACCCACCCGGCGGCTTCGAAGCGCTTGAGCAGGCGCGTAACGATCTCCCGCGCCGTGCCCAGCCGGTCAGCCAGTTGCTGATGGGTGCTCTGCAGACGCGGCCCTTGGCCCAGCAGGGCTTGCGCCAGACGTTGATCCAGGCGATGAAAGGCCAGCGCATCGATCAACGCAGTCAGGTCGGCCATGCGCGCAGCAAACTGGCCGAGGACGAACTGGCGAAAGGCGGGAGCGCATTGCAGCCAATGCTCGAACAATTCAGGACGGATCATCCACAGCGCCCCATCGGTCTGCATTTCCGCAAAGGCCGTGAGCACCTCACCCGAAAACAGGCTGGCCGACGACACCAGGCAGATTTCACCCGGCGTCAGGCGATACATCTCCAACTGCCGGCCGGAGGGCGCCATGCGAAACACGCGTGCCTCGCCAGACAACACCAGCGGAAACCCGCCGCAGTTCGCGCCGGGCGCGAAAAGCTGAGTTCCGCGCAGCACCTGCATCACAGTTGCCCCGCCAGCCCATTCCGCCTCCAGCTCAGCGGTGGGCACAGAGGTCATCGAGGGATAAAGCTCTTGCAGTTCGCGCAGGGTTTGCATGGAATTGAGTCGAAAGATCAAAATAATGCGGTTCGTGGATATGTTTCACGTGAAACAAAGCCCGACCAAGCTGCCGCACCGGGTAAACCCGCATAAAATAATCGGGTTGAGGAGACACACAGTGGATTATCCGCGTAACTTTGATGTCGTTGTCATCGGGGGTGGGCATGCCGGCACCGAGGCGGCTCTCGCCGCTGCGCGCATGGGCTGCGCCACCTTGTTGCTGACGCACAATATCGAAACCTTGGGCCAGATGTCGTGCAATCCGTCGATAGGTGGCATCGGCAAAGGGCACCTCGTCAAAGAGGTGGACGCGCTGGGTGGCGCGATGGCCGAGGCGACTGACGAAGCAGGCATCCAGTTCCGCATTCTCAACGCCAGCAAAGGCCCCGCGGTGCGCGCTACCCGGGCGCAGGCCGACCGTCAGCTCTACAAGCGTGCCATACGCGGACGGCTGGAAGACCAGCCCAATCTGTGGCTGTTCCAGCAGGCGGCCGATGATTTGCTGGTGGAATCGACCGGCCAGGGCGAGCGGGTTACGGCCGTGGTCACGCAGACGGGCATCCGCTTTCGCACCCGCACCGTGGTGCTGACCGCTGGGACGTTTCTCGACGGGAGAATTCACATCGGACTCGACCAATACGCCGCCGGGCGTGCCGGCGATCCGCCGTCGCTGCGTTTGTCTGCCCGGCTGAAGGCGCTCGCGCTGCCGCAGGGGCGGCTCAAGACCGGCACGCCGGCGCGCATCGACGGCCGCACCATCGACTTTTCCAAGCTCATCGAGCAGCCGGGCGACCTCAACCCGATGCCGGTTTTCAGTTTTCTCGGCTCTGCCGATCAACATCCTGCGCAGGTCGCCTGCTGGATCACCCATACCACCGAACAGACGCACGACATCATTCGCGCCGGGCTCGATCGCAGCCCGATGTTCACCGGAGTGATCGAAGGCGTGGGCCCGCGCTATTGCCCGAGCATCGAAGACAAGATTCACCGCTTCGCCGACAAGTCCTCGCACCAGATTTTTCTCGAACCCGAGGGGCTGCAGACCAACGAGTTTTACCCCAATGGCATCTCCACTAGCCTGCCCTTCGATGTGCAGATTGCCATGGTGCACTCGATTCCGGGGCTGGAAAATGCCCATCTGCTGCGTCCCGGCTATGCCATCGAGTACGACTATTTCAACCCGATGGCGCTGAAAACCTCGCTGGAAACCAAGTCCATCGATGGGCTGTTCTTCGCGGGGCAGATCAACGGCACCACCGGCTACGAGGAGGCCGCTGCGCAAGGGTTACTGGCGGGCATCAACGCCGCGTTGCAGGTACAGGGCCGTGATCCTTGGTGTCCGCGGCGCGATCAGGCCTATCTCGGCGTGCTGGTTGATGACCTGGTGACCAAAGGGGTGAACGAGCCCTACCGCATGTTCACCAGCCGCGCCGAGTACCGGCTCAGTCTGCGCGAAGACAACGCCGATCTGCGCCTAACCGAGATCGGCCGCGAACTCGGCGTGGTGAACGACGCCCGTTGGGATGCGTTCTGTCGCAAACGTGACGCCATCGAGCGCGAGATTCAAAGGCTGCGCACCACCTGGGTCACGCCGCAAAGCCTTCCGCCCGAACAGGCTGAAGCGCTGCTGGGCAAATCCATCGAACGCGAATACAACCTCGCCGACTTGCTGCGTCGCCCCGAACTGCGTTACGACACCCTGGCCGCGTTCCCGCACCCCGCTTTCGCCCCGGAATTCCCGCTGGGCGAGACCGAGCGCGAGCAGGTTGAGATCCACCTCAAATACGCCGGTTACATCGAACGCCAGCAAGACGAAGTCGAGCGCGCTGCGCAGCAGGAATCGTTGCGCCTGCCGGCCGATCTCGACTACCGCGAAGTGTCGGGACTGTCCATCGAAGTGCAGCAAAAGCTCAATCAAGCCCGCCCAGAGACGCTTGGCCTGGCCTCGCGCCTGTCGGGCATGACCCCCGCGGCCGTATCCTTATTGTTGATTCATTTGCGCAAAGGCGTCCTTAAAAAAGCGCTCAAGCTGGAAAAGGATGCCCTCGCGTGAGTGTGAGCCCCCCCCGCACGGCTGGCGGCTTTTCTCTCGAAGGCTTTCTGCACCAAACCCTGACCGCCCTCCAGCTCGACTTTACCGAGCGCCAGCGCCAGCAGCTGCTCGACTACACCGCCTTGCTGCAACGCTGGAACCGGGTGTTCAACCTCACCGCGGTACGTGATCTCGAGGGCATGGCCCGGCTGCACTTGGCCGATTGCCTGGCCGCCCTGCCCGCCCTGCAGCGCCTTGGCCCGCGGCGCCTGTTGGACGTAGGCTCGGGCGGTGGCCTGCCCGGCATCGTCTTTGCCATCGGCTTGCCCAACACTGAAGTTCATCTGATCGATACGGTGCAGAAGAAATGCGCCTTCCTGCAGCAGACCTGCGGCAGTCTGCAACTCAGGCAGGTCAGCGTCCATCATGCGCGCGTCGAGGCTCTGGCCGATGCGCGCGGTTTTGATTGCATGACCAGCCGCGCTTTCAGCGATCTGCCTTTGCTGATTCAGAGCACCCGACACCTGCTCGCCGACGGCGGCCAGTGGTGCGCCATGAAAGGCCAAGCGCCTCAAGATGAAATCGTGGCATTGCCTGCCGATGTGGCCGTGCAGATCGATCCCCTGCAGGTGCCTGGGCTCGATGCACAGCGTTGCCTGGTGTGGCTGCGGCCGTCGCCTAACCGCTGATTTCGCGGCCGAGCCATCGGCTCCGGCACAATACAGCCTCGGTTGAGCCAGAAGTCTGTAGGACTCCTCACTCAGCACCGTTTCACGTGAAACATCGGTTTTCTGGAGAATCGGCTTGGCGCAGATTTTTTGCATCGCAAACCAAAAAGGTGGCGTCGGCAAGACCACCACCAGTGTCAATCTGGCGGCCGCCCTGGCGAACATCGGCCAGCGCGTTTTGCTGGTCGATATGGACCCGCAGGGTAATGCCACCATGGGTTCCGGTGTGGACAAGCACGCCCTTGAGGCCTCGGTTTACGAAGTTCTGATCGGGCAGGCCGAGCTTGCCCAGGCCCGGCAGCGCAGCGCCAAAGCCGGGTATGACCTCATCGGCGCCAACCGCGAACTGGCCGGCGCCGAAGTCGAGTTGGTCAGCCTGCCGCAGCGAGAGCGCCGACTCAAGACCGCGCTCGCCACCGTCGATGCCGACTACGACTTCATCCTGATTGACAGCCCGCCCGCCCTCGGGCTGCTCACGCTCAACGGCCTTTGCGCCGCGCACGGCGTCATCGTGCCGATGCAATGCGAGTACTTCGCCCTCGAAGGGTTGTCCGATCTGGTCAACACCATCAAACAGGTGCACGCCAACCTCAACCGCGATCTGCGCATCATCGGCCTGCTGCGCGTGATGTTCGACCCGCGCATCACCTTGCAGCAGCAGGTCAGCGAACAAATCAAAAACCACTTTGGCGACAAAGTGTTCAACACCGTCATTCCCCGCAACGTGCGCCTGGCCGAAGCGCCAAGTTACGGCTTGCCTGGCGTGGTGTTCGACCCAAGCAGCCGCGGCGCCAAAGCCTTCACCGAGTTCGCCCAGGAAATGGTTGACCGCCTGGCCGTGGCCGCATGACCCGCATTCTGCTGCTCCCCGGCTGGCAAGGCTCGAGCGACGGGCACTGGCAGCGCCGCTGGGAAAGACTTTACGGCGACACTGTGGTGGAACAGGCCGACTGGGATTTTCCGCGCCGCGGCGACTGGATCGCACGGCTGGAAGACGTCATCCTCGCCCAGCCCGACCCGGTCGCGCTCGTCGGCCATAGCCTGGGCTGCCACCTGATCGACGCCTGGTCGGCCAGCACGCGCCATGCCGACCGCGTCGTCTGCGCACTGCTGGTCGCGCCGCCCGATTTGCAGAGCGATGAACTGCCCGCCACCTTGCTCCCCTGGCGACACCCCTTGAGCCAAGCGCCGCTGCCCTTCCCTGCCATGCTCGCCGCCAGTACCGACGACCCCTATTGCCGCTGGCAGGCCGCACAACAGCTCGCCCAGCGCTGGGGAGCCCACTGCGCCAACCTCGGCGCCTGCGGGCACGTCAATACCGCGTCCGGCCTGGGCGATTGGCCCCAAGGCCGCCGGTTACTTGACGCGATGCTGCCGCCCAACCAGTGCCCTACCAACCCTTCCTCTATTTGATAACCCTGCTTGATCCGTCCCACGCTCATGGCAACCAAAAAACCCAAAGGACTCGGCCGCGGCCTCGACGTGCTGCTCGGCCCCTCCGTCGAACTCTCGGAAACCGACGCCGCCGCACTACGCGAACTGCGGCTGGACGATCTCGTGCCCGGCCGCTATCAGCCCCGTGCGCAGATGGACGAAGGCGCCCTCTACGAACTGGCGCAGAGCATCAAGGCGCAAGGCGTAATGCAGCCCGTGCTCGTTCGCGCCCTGCCCGATGGCCGCTATGAAATCATCGCCGGAGAACGCCGCACCCGCGCGGCCCGCCTTGCCGGGCTCGACAGCGTGCCCGCACTGGTGAAAGAGGCCGACGACCGCACCACCCTGGCCATGGCCCTGATCGAAAACCTTCAGCGCGAAGACCTCAATCCGCTGGAAGAAGCCCGCGGCATCGCCCGGCTGATCGAAGAGTTCGGCCACACCCACGAGCAGGCCGGGCAAGCTGTCGGCCGCTCGCGCACCGCCACCAGCAATCTGCTGCGCCTGCTGCAACTGAGCGAGGCCGTGCAGACCATGCTGCTGGCGGGCGATCTCGACATGGGTCACGCCCGCGCGCTGCTATCGCTCGACAAGGCGCAGCAGGTTCAGGCCGCCCAGCAAATTCTGGCCAAACGCCTGAGCGTGCGCGAAGCCGAACGGCTGGTGGCTCGTACCCAGCAAGCGCAGAACCCGGGCGCCACGCCCAAAAAAGCCAAAGCCGCCAAAGATCAAGACTGGAAGCGGCTGGAGGAAGAACTGTCGGAGCGCTTCACCGCCCCGGTTGAAATTCGCAGCAAGGCGGGCCGCAAAGGCCAGCACAGCGGAGAAATCGCGATTCGATTTTCCTCGCTGGACGAGCTCGACGGGCTGCTCGCACTGCTGCGCGGCGGTGATACCGCTCAACCGTAATTACTGCAACGCCGACGACGCCGTCGCAAAGCGGCAGGCCGAATGCGCATCGGCCCGCTCCACCTCGCAGCCCAGCGTCAGCCAGTACGCTGCCAGACGGCGGCAGACGATGCTGAGTTCGGCGCTGAGTTGAGGGTGTTGCTGCAAGGTCTGCAGATTACGGCCGATTTTCTGCATGACCGCCAGACTGGGCTTGTCCGCGTAAAACGTCATCAACGCCAGGGTTCCGGCCAACAGCGGCTCGGCGGAGTCGACTCGGGTTTTCTGGGTATTCGGCATAAAAATCGCATGGCTGGCTAATGTGCTGGAGGACTAGTCCACACAAGGCTGGCGAGCAAAGCTGCGAGAAATCAACTACTTGGTCAAAATCAACTTGTCCTGCCGTGTTAAACGCAGTTGGTAAGTCTGCCCCTGATGGCGAATCTGCACCACAGAGCCTTGCCGGAAAAGCTCGCGCGAATGCAGGGTCAACCCCGCGTTCGCACCCGGCTCCAGCGCGGAGACTACGTTCGCAGCTCGCGGCAATGGCTTGCACAGCCCCGGGTTCATCGTGACCACTCCATCGCTGCCCACGTCAGCAGCAGCACCACCAACAGACTGAGCCCAAGTTCTGCATATCCCATGATCGATCTCCCAAGTCAGGTCGGCCCGGAATCAGACCCACCGAGGCGAAACGCTCTGCGGCATCGCCTTGGGGCTATCTTATTGCGAATAATTCTTATTTGTAGGAATGCCCTCATGATTCAGAGGGAATAGCGTGAACAGACCCTAATCGCAATACAGCTCGGTGCGATTGCGGCCGCCCTGTTTAGCGCGATACATCGCCTGATCGGCCATCGACAGCACCCGGTCGATGCTCTGCACCGGCGCATCGCATCCCGCGATGCCCAGACTCAGGCTCAAGCGCACCACCCCGGCCGAGGTCTGGAACGGATGCGCGAGCAGAATGCAGAACTCCTCGCCGCCCATGCGAGCGAACACATCGCCCTCGCGCAAAAGCGACAGCACCACCTGGGCAAACTCCACCAGGATTTCGTCACCCACCGGGTGGCCATAGCGGTCATTGATCTGCTTGAAATGGTCGAGATCGATCAGCATGATGCAAGGCCCTGGCTGCCCTGCGGGCCGCGTCCGCAGGGCGTGCTCGACCATGGCGAAAAATCCGCGCCGGTTCTGCAGTCCGGTCAACGGATCGGTGTGGGCCAGCGCGCGCAATTGCTGTTCAAGGTGCTTCTGCGCTGAAATTTCCACCATGCCGGTGACAATGCAGTCCTCCCCGGCAAAGCGCAGCGGGCGCATGGACAAGAGCGCGTCCACACCCTGCCCTCCAACCGTCTTCAGTCGCACTTCAGCCTGACGCACCGTGCCTTCGGCTTGCAGACGCTCGAGCAACTGCAGGCGCTGCGCCGGATTTTCGTAAAAATCGGTCGTGAACACGTCGCCGTGCGAGAGATCATGCGGGTCGAACAGCACCTTCGCCGCCGCGTTGTAGCGCAACACCCGGGAATCCGCCACACGCACCAGCACCAGTGGCATCGGCGAGGCGTCGAACAGGTGTTCGAGGTTTTCCTCGCTTTGCTCGGCGCGCTGGCGCGCCTGCTGGGCCGCTTGCGCCTGCTGTTCGAGTCGGCGTCGGTCCAGCCACGCCAGCCGCATGCCCCGGCTGAGCGAGACCGCAATCTGCCATCCGGCCACGTTGGCAAAGCCGAACAGCACCAGCGCGATGCTGACATATTTGGCGTCAAAATGCAGTGACGTCCAGACAACGAACGCGAACAGTACGGTAAACACTCCGCCCACCCACATCGCCTCGCGTCGCATCACGGGCACATAGGCATAGCCGGCAAAGATCAGCGCCAGCGCGGTGATCGAGTGATAGTCCGCGCTGCCACCATAGGCCAGCACCACCAGCAGGAACAGCACCATGATGCTCAGCTCGAAGCCGAGCAGCGCCGTCGCCACACGGCGCACATCCGGCACATCCTTGGCCCGACCCACCCGCGCCAGCCACAGGCCCCAAGCCAGAATGCCAAAGCGCGCGAGCAGCAAGCTCCAGTACACCGCCGTTGGACCAAGCACCGAAAGGTCGGTAAAGGTGGCAGAGAGAAAGGCCAAGGCGCCATAAAGCCCGATCTGCCGCACCCGGTGGCCGATCACGCCCCATTCCGCGCGGATGAATATCTCGTCCTGCTGACGGTCAGAGAAAAGCCCATCCCTCCCGATGTGCCAGGAAGAATCCGCTTCACCGGGGGGCGCAACCGCATGCAAAGAGTCGGACATGGACAAATTGGCACATCAACAAAACACGCATCGTATTGCCCAGACTACGCTTCGCAAAACTCGCCCTCCAAACGGAAGCGAAATAGTTCACAAAACCGGCCCGAGTTGAAGTCAACCGTCATCAAGCCCCTCCTAAGATGCCGCAAACAGCAGAAAATTCGTCTCTGCCGCGCCCGACTTCCTCTTTCTGCATGTCAACCACGCTCTTGAGCCATCTCCCAGACGCCGACGTCACGCCACGAGCCTGTGATGAGCGCTGGCCCTTGAGCCAAACCCAGCAAGATATTCTGCTGCGCCAGGAGTTGCTCGGCAGCGCCATCTACAACATCGGCCTGACCGTGAGCATCGACGGCGCGCTCGATGTGCTCGTGTTGCAGCGCGCCATTCAGGAAGTCGCCGCCGCCGAACCCATGCTGCGCGCCCGCGTGGTCGAGAGAACAGAAGGCCCGCGGTGGCAGATCGCCTGGGCGCAGTCCTGGCGATTGCCCTACACCGACTTTTTCGCGGAGACACACAACCCCGACCGCGCCGCCCGGCTCGCCGCGCAAGCCATCGAGGCGATCAAAACCGAACCTACACCCCCGCAAGGCCCCCTCCTCTGGAAATCCGCCCTGTACCGCACCGCCGCGCAGCGCTACGCCTGGCTGCTGTGCTTCAACCACCTTCTGCTCGATGGCTATGGCGTCATGCGGGTCGGTCAGCGCATCGCTCAACGCTACAACGAGCTGCTGGACAATCCCCTGAGCGCTCCGCCGCAGCCCGGACCCGACTACGCACGGTTCCTCGAAAGAGAGCAGGCCTACCTGCAGTCCGCCCGCTTCGAGCGAGACCATTCCTTCTGGCAGCAACGCATCGCAGGCGCCCAAGCGTTGGCCGCGGTTTCGGCCCCCGACCTGCAAACGCCACCCGAACCCCTGGTGCATCAGTGGCGCGTTAGCCCATCGACCTGGGCGCACTATCTGCAACAGGCGGCCGAACAGGGCCTGACCCCGGCGCAGGGCGTCCACTTTTTTCTGGCAACGTACATCGCGCGCGTGACCGGACAGGCCGATGTGCTCATCGGCATGCCGCTGCACAACCGCAAGGACGCCCTCGACAAACAAACCGTCGGCCTGTTTGCCAACACCCTGCCCCTGCGACTCAACACCGCCGAAGGCGACCGCCTGCCCAGCCTCATGCGCGCGCTGGCCGAAGACACCCGGCAGATCCTGCGCCATCAGCAATATCCGCTCGACCGCGCCCTGGCGCGACAGCCGCCGCGGCAGGGCATCGCCGGCATGCACTTCGACCTGATGGTGTCGTTCGAAGACTTCGATCCGCACGCCACGCTGGGAGACGCCCGCCTGTCCTTCGCTCCCTTCAGCGGACAACCCGGGTTTGCGCCGATCGCCGCCTATGTGCGCCAATACGGCGACTCAGAAAATCTGCCCATCGATCTGGTGATCGACCCCCGCGCCCCTGCCGCGCTGCGGCATACCGAATTTCTCAACGCCCGTCTCGATCAGCACCTGGCCGAACTCATCGCCCATCCGCAAGCCCGTCTGCGCGATCTCGACCTGCTGTGCGCCCAAGAGCGCGCCGCACTGGCCGCGCTGAACCACACCGCCCAGCCCCGCCCGGCGCCGCAGTGCATGCACCTGCTCGTCGCCGAACAGGCGCGCGCCACGCCGCAGGCCACCGCGGTGCGCTTCGGCGACACCCAGCTGAGCTACGCCGAGCTGGAGCAGGCGGCCAACCGCCTGGCGCACAGCCTGCGTGGTCTGGGGGTGCAACGCGACGTGCTCGTTCCCGTCATCATGGAACGCCGCGTCGAACTCGTCGTGGCCCTGCTCGCCGTGCTGAAGGCCGGCGGCGCCTACGTTCCGCTGGACGCCGACCTGCCTCCCGAGCGCCTGCAGCGCATCCTGCTCGATACCCAAGCCCGCGTCGTGCTCGCGCAGCCGTCGCTGCACCACGCCGTGCGAGCGGCCGCGGCTTCGGAGACGCCGCAACTTCTCGATGCCGATCTGACGCCGCCCTATGGCGACGTTGACGCCCCTGTCACCGACAGCACACCCGACGACCTCGCCCTGGTCATCTTCACCTCGGGCTCCACCGGGCAACCCAAGGGCGTGATGATCCCGCACCGCGCCCTGTGCAACCACAAGCTGTGGAACGCCCGCGTGCTCCAGTTCGGCCCGCACGACCGGCTGCTGCAAAAATCCTCGCTGAGTTTCGACGCGTCGATCTCAGAATTTTTCATGCCCCTGATCTGCGGCGCGGCGGTTCACCTCGCCCCGCCTGGCCTGCAGCGCGATCTGCCCGCCCTGTTGCAATTCGTGCGCGAACAGGGCATCACCCACCTCACCCTCGCGCCCTCCACCGCCCGGGCGCTGGTGGACGACCCCCAGCTGCCCGCCTGCACCAGCCTGCGCTACGTTCAGTTCGGCGGCGAGCCGCTGGACGCCGCCCTTGCCGCGCGCTTTCAGTCGCTGCTGCCGCAGGCCACCCTGCTCAACTACTACGGCCCGAGCGAAACCACCGAAGACAGCACGCTCTACGTCGTGGACGGCCCCATCACCCAGACGCGCGGCAACCTGCCCGTCGGACGACCGATCGACAACACCCGCGCCTACGTGCTCGACGAGCAGTTGCGGCAAATGCCCTTCGATGTCACCGGCGAAATCTGCATCGCCGGTCTGGGCGTGGCGCGGGGCTACCTCGGCCAGCCCAAACTCACCGCCCAGCGCTTTTTGCCCGATCCCTTCTGCCCCGGTGAGCGTCTGTACCGCACCGGCGATTTGGGCTACTGGTCAGCCGACGGCCAACTGCACCTCGTCGGCCGCAATGACGAGCAGATCAAGATCCGCGGTTTTCGCATCGAAATCGGCGAAATCGAACGCCGCCTCGCCGCCCACCCCGCCGTGGCGCAGGCGGCGGTCGTTTCCTGGATGCCGCGCGAAAACGACCCGCAACTAGCTGCCTATGTCGTTTGGCACGAAGGCCATGACCCCGCCTCGGTTGCCGCACTGCGTCAGGCGCTGCAGATCAGCCTGCCGCACTACATGGTGCCCAGCGCCTGGCAAGTGCTCCCCTCCCTGCCCCTGACCCCCGGCGGCAAGATCGACAAACGCGCCCTGCCCACGCCGCAGCTTGAAGCCGTCACGACCCTGCCGCGCCTCTCGCCGCGCACCCCCACCGAACAAACTCTGTGGGCCATCTGGCATGAGGTGCTGGGCACCGAGGCTTTTGGGGTGCTCGATCACTTTTTCGAGCTGGGCGGGCACTCGCTCACCCTGACCCAGGTGCGCTCGCGCATCCAGCAGCACTTCGGCATCGAACTGCCTCTGGCCGATCTGTTCACTCACCTCACCCTCGCCGAGCTGGCGGCGCACATCGACCAGCGCCAGCATCTCGCCAGCCCGGCTGACGCCATACCCGCCGTCGATCGCAACGGCCTCCTGCCCACCTCGCTGTCGCAGCGGCGCATGTGGGTCATTCAGCACTTTCACCCGGAATCCGTCGCCTACAACATCACCGCGCCGGTCAGGCTCAAAGGCGCTTTCAATCTGAGCTTGTTCGAGCGCGCGCTCGATCTGCTCATCGCCCGTCACGAAGGCTTGCGCACCCAGTTCGTCCTGCGCGGCGAGGAGCCCGTACAGATCATCCTGCCCGACCTGCGCGTGCAGCCCGACTATCGCGACCTGCGCTCGCTGCATGCCGACGAGCGCGAGAACGCCGCCCGCCAGATCGCCTCGGCGCTGCTGGCCCAGCCCTTCGACCTTTCCGCGGCGCCCCTGTTTCGCATCAGCATCCTGCAAATGCAAGACGACGAGCAGGTGCTGCTCTGGGTGTTCCACCACGCCATTGCCGACAACTGGGCGCTCGCCGTGTTGTCGCGCGAAACCCTGCAGATCTACGCCGCACTGCTGCGAGGCTGCACCGATCCGGCCGACATGGGTCTGGCGCCCCTGCGCACCCAGTACGCCGACTACGCCGCCTGGCAGCGCAGCGCGACGGTCAGCGCGGCGCGCGAGTCACATCTTCAAGCGTGGATGCAAAAGCTCGAAGGACTGACCGATCTACACTTGCCCACCGACTATCCGCGCCCGGCGCAACCCAATTTTCTAGGTCATACGATTTACGCCCCGCTGTCCGAGCCGCTGCAGCACGCGCTGCAAGGCTATGGCGCGCGCCACGGCGTCACGCCGTTCATGGTGCTACTGGCCAGCTTCAACGTGCTGCTGGCGCGCCTGAGCCGCCGCACCGACATCGCCGTGGGCACACCCATCGCCAACCGCCACCATGCCGCCACCGAGCAGCTCGTGGGCACCCTGGTCAACACCCTAGTGATGCGCAACACGGTCGAGCCGCAAGCCACTTTCGATCAGCTCATGCAGCAGGTGCGAGCCACCGCCCTGCACGCCTACGCCCACCAGGACGCCCCGTTCGACGAGCTGGTCGAACGCCTGGGCGCGCAGCGCGCCGATCACCCCCAAGACCTCGTGCGCGTGCTGTTCAACGTGCTCAACGCCCCGGCGGGCCAACTGGCCGATGTGCCCTTCACCTATGAAGCCTTCGATTTCGACCGCGTGGCCGCGCAGTTCGACCTGTCCATCCACGTCGATACCGAGTTCACCCACCGCATCCAGCTCGAATACGCCACCGATCTGTTCAGCTTGGATACCGCGCAGCGCCTGCTCGACAGCTATGTTTTCCTCACCGAGCAACTGCTGGCGCAACCCGCCCTGCCCGTGTCGAGTCATGCCCTGGTCACGCCCGCCCAGCGTGCCGTGCTCGGCGAGTGGAACGCCACGCCGCAACCGCTGACCGCGCCGCTCACCCTGCCCGCCGCGCTGCAGCTCGACGCGCCCGACCGCCGCAGCCGCATCGCCCTCACCGACGCGCTGGGCCATACGCTGCGCTACGGCGAACTTCACGCCCGCGCGCTGGGCATCGCCCACCACCTGCGCCAGATGGGCGTGGGGCGCGGCGACCGCGTCGGGCTGTGCCTGCACCGTCACGCCGACATGCTCGCTGCGCTGCTGGGCGTGCTGCAGTCTGGCGCCGCCTATGTCCCGCTCGACCCCGACTTTCCGCCCGAGCGCCTGCACTACATGGCTACTGATGCCCAGCTGCGCTGCCTGCTCACCCAGACCGCCCTGCTGCCGCTATTGGCCAATGCCGACGTGCCGCAACTCGCGCTCGACAGCGCGCCGCTAGCCGGACTTCGCCGCGACGCCCCCCTCCCGCCCGACCCCGCCCGCGACGCCCGCCCCGACGACCCGGCCTACCTGATCTACACCTCAGGCTCCACCGGGCGGCCCAAGGGGGTGGAGGTGCCGCACCGCGCCGTGGTGAATTTTCTGCGCAGCATGGCGCGCGAACCCGGGCTGCAAAGCGACGACGTCCTGCTCGCCGTGACCACGCTCTCGTTCGACATCGCCGTGCTCGAACTGCTGCTGCCGTTGACCGTGGGCGCGCGCGTAGTGCTGGCCGATCACGCCCAGTCGCGCGATCCCTTTGCCCTGCGCGACCTGCTGCAAACCAGCCAGGCCACGGTGCTGCAGGCCACGCCCTCGACCTGG
>NZ_NCKP01000143.1:0-1334 GCF_002282795.1 Thiomonas sp. 13-64-67 | reverse complement strand
CAATATGCAGGTCTATGGCGCCGACAAGGTCTGCAAGCAAATGAACCGCGAAGGGGTGGCGGTGGCGCGTTGCACGGTGGAGCGGCTGATGCGCAGGCTCGGATTGCAGGGCGCCAGGCGCGGCAAGGTCGTGCGCACCACGATCCCGGACGCCAAGGCGCCGTGCCCGCTGGACCGGGTCAACCGCGTGTTCAAAGCGGATCGGCCCAATCAGCTTTGGGTGTCGGATTTCACAGACGTGTCGACCTGGCAGGGCTGGCTATACGTGGCCTTCGTCATCGACGTGTTTGCCCGGCGGATCGTGGGCTGGCGGGTGAGCCGTTCGATGCGCACGGACTTCGTGCCAGGTGCCCTGGAGCAGGCGCTGTACACCCGCCAACCGGGGCGCGACGATGCGCTGATTCATCAATCGGACCGCGGCTCGCAATACGTCAGCATCCGCTACAGCGAGCGGCTGGCCGAGGCTGGCATTGAGCCTTCGGTGGGCAGCAAGGGCGACTCCTATGACAACGCGCTGGCCGAAACCATCAACGGGCTGTACAAGGGTCGCCTGGTTCAACAACCGCAGACTGATGGAACCCCTGGGCTATATCCCTGCGGCAGAAGCTGAGGCAAACTACTGGCGGCAACTCGCCAGTCAACACGCCATTGCGGCATGACTTAAACCAACCAGCCTCCACGAAACACGGGGCGGTTCAGTCCGAGTTTGAGCAGCTTCATCTCGCGTGCGAGCATCAGCACCTGCACGAACAGGGACTCAACTTCCTTGAGGAAGCGGCGGCGGAACGTCGCCAGCGTGTCGTGATCGGGGTGGGTATTGGCGGCAACAAAGCGAAACGCCACCGAGTCGTAGGTCGCGCGCTCGATCTTGCGGCTCGAATGCACCCCATTGGCATACCCGTAGATCAGCAGCCCCAGCAACACCGCAGGATGATGTGCCGCCGAACCGCGGCCCGCATACTGCTCGACCAGATCATCCAGATCAAGGCGATCGATGACCTCCACAACGAACCGTGCCAAGTGATTCTGTGGCAACCACTCGTCCACCGATGGCAGCAGGAGGTAGGCAGTGTCTCGGTCAACGCTAACGAAGCGGCTCATCGCAAAAAACCCATGAATGCACTGCCTCCATTGTTCCGCATCACCTCAGCATCCGAAAACCTCGAAAGTCCGACTCCTAGATAGCGTCGTCACGAGTTGTGGCATGATGGCGCTGTTCATACCAACCGCGCTAGTGAGATGCCCGAGACGCTTCATCGACACGATCTATCAGATCGGCACTGGGAATTGCTCGAACCCCACTTGCCTGGACGAGCGGGAGTTTGGGGCGGGGT
>NZ_NCKP01000009.1:0-86234 GCF_002282795.1 Thiomonas sp. 13-64-67 | reverse complement strand
GCGTCTGAGTGCGGCGGAAAGCCAGGGCGATTCCGCCCGCGCGCAGTTGGAGACGCGCCAATGGCTGCGGGCGATGCTGTGGCTTTCCGCCCTCATCGCGCTGGCGGGCATGGTGGCGGCGCCGGGCGTCATTCGCCTGCTGTTCGGCTGGGGCCGCATGACCGCCGAGGCGCAGCAGCAGGTCACCGAAGCCATGCGCTGGATCTTGCTGTTGTTGCCGCTGCAGGCGGCGCAACTGGTACTGGCCACGCGGCTCAACAGCCACCGCCGTATCGCCGATCAGGTGCTGGGTTACGGCGCGGGGCTCGCCGCGCTCGCCCTCGTCGGCGCCCTGCTGCCGGTCACGTCTTGGCGCGGCTTGGCGGCGTACGGTGCGGCCTGGGGGACAGCCACCGCGGTGCTGTGGTGGCGGCTGGCGCGGCATCAGGCCGATGCGCAGTGGCGCAACGCGGGAGTGCTGCTGGCAGCGCTGCTGCTGCTGGCGGCGGCAGGCGCTGCGCTGCGATCGATGCCGCTGCCCTGGGCGCTGGATCTGGCCTTGGCCGCGGTGCTGTTCGCCGCCGGCGTGTGGGCCTTGCTGCGCTTCGACCCCTTGGGACGGCTGGTGCGCGATCGCTACACTTCCCGTCGGCTGCGCCGCGCTGCCTGAACCTTGCTCAAGATGGACTTCATCCAAATCACCAACGATCCCGACTTTGCCGCTTTCGCCGTGGGCTGCGGCGTGACGCGGATCATGGTCGACCTGGAGCAGCACGGCAAGCAGCAGCGCCAGGGCGGCTTGGGCACCTTCATTTCCGACCATGTGCCGCAGGACGTGGCCCGCGTGCGTCAGGCCGTGCCGAAAGCGGCGCTGATCGTGCGCATCAATCCCCTGCATGAGGCCAGCGCCAACGAGATCGATCAGGCCATCGCCAGCGGCGCCAGCCACCTCATGCTGCCGATGTTCCGCAGTGCCGACACTGTGGCGCAGTTCGTCGCCCTAGTGGCCGGTCGTGCCCAGACCATCGCCCTGCTCGAAACCCGCGATGCGCTGCAAAGCCTGCTGCAGTGGGCGGGTCTGGACGCGCTGGACGAAATCTACGTCGGCCTCAACGATCTGCACCGCGAACTGGGCCTGCGCTTCATGTTCCAGCCGCTGGCGGACGGCGTGGTCGATCGCGTCGCCGCCGTGGCGCAGCAGCAGGGCAAACGCTTCGGCTTCGGCGGCATCGCCCGGCTGGACGAAGGCCTGCTGCCCGGGCGTGTGGTGCTGGGCGAGCACTTAAGGCTGGGCTCGCGCAGCGTGATTCTGTCGCGCACCTTCAACCGCGAGCGCATCGAAGCCCCCGATTCCGACTGGCGGGCCATCTATGCCGCTGAAATCCATCGCCTGCATCATGCCGTTCAGGTGCTGGCGCAGCGCGAGCCCGCCGAGATCGAGAACGACCGGCTGCTGGCCATCGACCTGATCACCCGCGTCGCCCAGAGTCTGGGTTTTGCCCCGACGCCGCGCTGAACCTCCGTGGCCAAACGTCTGTTCGACATCGTGCTGGCGCTGCTGGCGCTGTTGCTACTCTCGCCGCTGATGATCGCGGCGGCGCTGGCCGTGTGGCTGGACTCCGGCCGCCCGGTGCTGTTCGCCCAGACCCGCGTGGGGCGGGGGACGCAGCCCTTTAAGCTCTACAAATTCCGCAGCATGGTGGTGGACGCGTCGCAACGCGGCCCCTACAACACGAGGCAGAATGATCCCCGCATCACCCGCGTCGGCCACATCCTGCGGCGCAGCAGCGTGGACGAACTGCCGCAACTGCTCAACGTGTTGCGCGGCGACATGAGCCTGGTCGGCCCGCGCCCCGATGTGCCCGCGCAGCGCAGCAACTACACCGCAGATCAATGGGCGCTGCGCCACCGCGTACGCCCCGGCATCACCGGGCTGGCGCAGGCGCTGTACCGCTCCAGCGCCACGCCGCAGCAACGGCTGCAGGCCGATCTCGACTATGCAAGACACCACGGCCTGCTGGTCGATCTGCGCATCATCGGCCTCACCGTGGTGCAACTGTTCCGGCGCAACGCAAACTGACCCGCGCCGTCAAAGCGCGACAATCCCGCCATGTGTGGAATTTATGGATTTTTCGACCGGACCGGCGGCGAGCTGAGTGAGCAAACCCTCGCCGCGATGGACTCCAGCCTGGTTCATCGCGGGCCGGATGACAGCGGCGCCTTCACCGCTCCAGGCGTGACGATTGGCAACCGAAGGCTCTCCATCATCGACCTCGCCGGTGGTCACCAGCCCTTCGTCAGCGACGACGGGCGAATCGCCCTGGTGCAAAACGGCGAGATTTTCAACCATGTGGAACTGCGCGCTGAGGCGCAGCGCCGGGGCGTGCGCTTCCACTCCGATCACAGCGATACCGAAGTGCTGCTGCGGTTGTATGAACGCGAAGGGCTGGGCTTCCTGCCGCGGCTCAACGGTATGTTCGCCATCGCCATCTGGGACGGGCGCGATCCCGAAAACCCTCGGCTGCATCTGGTGCGCGACCGCATCGGCGTCAAACCGCTGTTCGTGCACGACGACGGCAGGCAGGCACTGTTCGGCTCCGAGATCAAGGCCGTGCTCGCCGCGCTGCCGGGCCGTCCCGCGCTCGATCTGCCCGCGCTGCAGCACTACCTTGCCTACAACTACGCCCCGCCGCCCTTCACCCTGTTCGCGGGCGTGCGCCACGTCATGCCGGGCACGGTGCTCACCGTCGATGGCGCTGGCAGCCACACCCGCCGCTGGTGGAGCCTGGCGGCGCAGGCGCCTGCGCCGCAGACCTTCACCGCGTGGCAGGAGGAATTTCTCGATCTGCTCGACGACGCAGTGAAGCTGCGGCTGCGCGCCGACGTGCCCTTCGGCGCCTTTCTCTCGGGCGGGGTCGATTCCAGCACCGTCGTGGCGCTGATGGCGCGACACGTGCGCGAATCTGCCCGCACTTTCTGCATCGGCTTTCCCGATCCGCGCTTCGACGAATCGCCCTACGCCCGCGAGGCTGCGCAGCGCTTCGGCGCCACGCACCGCGAGCGCATCGTGCAGCCCGACATGCTCGACGACTGGGCCCGCGTGCTGTGGCACTGCGACCAGCCGCACGGCGACGCCTCGTTCATGCCCACGCGCAGCGTCAGCCAACTCGCCGTTCAGGATGTGAAAGTCGTGCTCACCGGCGACGGCGGCGACGAGCTGTTCGCCGGCTACGACAAATACGCCAGCTTCATGGCTGCCCCCGCGCTGCGCGACCTGCCCGCGGCCGACTTCGCGCGGCACTACGTGGAGCACACCGGCCTGTTCGGCGAGCAAGCCCGTGCCGCGCTGTTCCAGCCCTGGCTGCGCGCAAAGCTGGCCGATGTGGACAGCGTGCGCGACGTCGCCGCGCCGTGGTTCGAGCAGGCCGCGCACTTCGACCGCATCAATCAGATACTGTTTCTGGACATGATGTTGCTGCTGCCCGGCAACAACCTGGTGAAGCCCGACCGCATGGGCATGTCGGTGTCGCTGGAGGCGCGCACGCCCTTTCTCGATTGGCGCCTGATGGAGTTCGCCTTCCGCGCCCCTGGCGATACCAAGCTGAAGGACGGCGACAAGAAGCATTGGTTCAAACGCGCGGTCGAGCCCCTCATCGGCGCCGACCTCGCGCATCGCAAGAAGCAGATGTTCACCGTTCCCATCGGCGAGTGGTTTCGCGGGCCGCGCAAAGCCTGGCTGGCCGAACTGCTGTTCGCCCCGCAGGCGCTCGGCGCGCGGCTGTTCGAAGCCGACACGGTACGCAAGCTGTTCGACGACCATGTCTCGGGCGCGGCGAATCACACTCGCGAACTGCGCGCCCTGGCCGCGCTGGAACTGTGGGCGCAGCAGTTCGAGCCCGAGATTCCCGCATGAGCCGGGCGCAGCGCATCCTCGCCGTTGCCTACGGCGGCGGTCACATCGCCATGATGCTGCCAGTGCTGCGCGCCCTGCGCTCACGGCAGCCCGATCTCGACATCACCCTGCTGGCCCTCACCACCGCGGCCCGCGTGGCGCGCGACGCGGGTGAGGCGCCGCTGGGCTATGCCGATCTGCTGCACTTGCTATCGCCCGAAGAACAAGCTGAGGCCCTGGCACTGGGCCGCGCACTGCAGCCGGGCAACACCCATCCCGACATTCTTGAAGCCGAAACCGTGGCGTATCTGGGCATCAACGCCTGGGATCTGCGGCAGCAACTCGGCGTTGTCGCAGCCGATGCGCTGCTCGCGGCCAAAGGTCGGCAGGGCTTCCACCCGCTGCACTTTTTTCGCCGCATCGTTGCCCATCTGCAGCCCGAGCTGGTGCTGGCGACTAATTCACCGCGCAGCGAATCTGCCGCGGTCGATGCCGCCACTGAGGCCGGTATTCCCAGCCTAGTCATGCTCGACCTGTTCGCCTTGCCGGGCGATGCCTTCGCCGCGCGCAAGCGCTATCCCAGCCGGGTCTGCGTGCTGTCCGAGGTTGCGTGCGACAACCTCGTCCGGGCCGGATGGCCGCCCGAGCGCATCGCCATCACCGGCAACCCGGCCTTCGATAACCTCCATGCCCCGCAAACCCGCGCGGCCGGGCTTGCCTTGCGCGCCGAGCTGGGCGCCCCACCGCAACGCCTCATCCTGCTTGCGCTGCAACCCGAGCCCGCCACGCACCCGGCCTCGCCCGGCCGCCAGGGCGACCCGCATCTGCCCGAACGCGTGCTGCAGGCCTGCATCGACAGTGTGCGCGCGCATCCCGACTGGATCCTCATCGTGCGACCGCACCCTTCGCAGCCCGCCCCGGTGCTGGGCAATCATCCGCAACTCCACCTGTCCCTACCGTCCGAACCGCTGCACCCGCTGCTGCACGCGGTGGACGCTGTCATCACCGGCACCTCTACCGTCGCGCTCGAAGCCCATCTGGCGGGCAGGCGCGTACTGCAACTGCTCGACTCCATCGCCGCACCCGCCATGCCCTACCTCGCGCTGGGCGTGGCCGATGCCGCTTGTCACCTGACCGATCTGCCGCAGACGCTGTCCGCCCTGCTCGTGCAGCCCAGCATGGAGCGCGCAGCCGTCCGCGGCGGCCCCGCCGCCGGACCGTCCCAGGGCGGGCGTCTCCCCCTCCCAACCTCCCCCACGCCGTGGGGGAGGAGTGGCCGCTCCCTCTCCACTTGTGGGGAGGGCCGGGGTGGGGATGCCCCCCTCGGGGGGCAGCGAGGGCAAAACCCGAGCGTGGGGGCGCCCAACACCGCCGCCGACCAAGTGAGCGAGCAGGCCCTGGCCCTGCTCGCAGCCCATCCACGCCTCACTCCATCTGCCCCGGCCTGAACCCATGACCACCATCGCCACGATCTGCGCCCGCGGCGGCAGCAAAGGGCTGCCGGGCAAGAACATCCTGCCCTTCGCGGGCCTGCCGCTCATCGCGCACAGCATCCGCTTTGCGCTGCGGCACCCCGCCATCAGCGCCGTGTATGTGTCCACCGACGACCCAGAGATCGCGCACATCGCCCGCGAGGCAGGCGCCGTGGTGCCTTATCTGCGTCCGGCGGAACTGGCGCGCGACGACACCCCCAAACTTCCGGTCATCGAACACCTCGTGGCCTATCTCGAAGCGCAGGGTCAGACCATCACCCGCATCGTCGATCTGCAACCCACCTCGCCGCTGCGCATCCCCGCAGATCTCGACGGCTGCCTCGCCCGCGCCGCCGCCCCGGACGCGCCGGGGCTGGTGCTCAGCGTGTTCGACAGCGGCTTCAACCCCTATTTCAACCTCGTCGAAGAGCAGCCCGACGGCAGCGTCAGCATCAGCAAGGGCGGCGGACTGGGTGCGCGGCAACAAGCGCCCAAAGTCTGGGCGCTCAATGGTTCGATCTACGTCTGGCGGCGCGAAGCCCTGGCTCACGCCGCGCAGCACGGCCTGTGGAGCGTGCCCGTAGCGGCTTACGCCATGCCGCCGCAACGCTCGGTGGATATCGACACCGCCGACGACTTCGCCCTGGCCGAGTGGCACTATGCCCGGCAGAACTCCGGAACCTAGGAGCCTGTCGGGCTTTGGTCGTCGAGCGCGAAAATGGGGCTCAGCTTGGACAGTTTTTGCCGGATTTGCAGGCCCATAGCCCCGCTATGGGCCAAAAAGCCGGTGAAAAATGGACTGCTGCGCCCCATTTGCAGCCGACGATTCCAAAGCCCGACAGGCTCCTAGAATGAAACAACCCCCTGACTCGCTACGCTCGCCTCCCCCTGAGGGGGTGTTAGTTCCTTCGGGACGGCCGTGCGGAACTGACATGCCCAACAACCGCGTCTTGCTCATTGCCGAAGCCGGCGTCAACCACAACGGTCAACTCGACCTCGCGCTGCAACTGGTCGACGCCGCCCGCGCCGCCGGGGCCGACGCGGTCAAGTTTCAGACCTTCCGCGCCGAAGACCTCGCGCTGCCCGGCACCGCCACCGCCGCCTACCAGCAAGGCGCCACCGGCGAGACCGATCAATTCGCCATGCTGCGCAAGCTCGAACTCAGCGCCGAGCAACACCGGATCATCGCCACGCATTGCGCGCGCGTGGGCATCGAGTTCATGTCCACCCCGTTCTCGGAAGACGCGGTCGATCTGCTGGTCAGCCTCGGCGTGCGGCGGCTGAAAATTTCGTCCGGCGAAATCGTCAACCGTCCGCTGCTGACCAAAGCTGCCGCCACCGGCTTGCCGCTCATTCTCTCCACCGGCATGGCCACGCTGGAAGAAGTCAAGCAGGCCGTCGGCTGGGTACGGGCGGCGTGGGCGCTATATGGTTCACCCCTTTGCGAAGACACGCCTGACCCCGCTGCCGGGCCGCCCCAAGGCGGGGGGGGCAGCCCCCTCGGGGGGCAGCGAGGGCAAAGCACGGGCGTGGGGGCCTCTGCGCTCACCCTGCTGCAATGCACCTCCGCCTACCCCGCGCCGGATGACGCGCTCAACCTGCGCGTCATCGCCACCCTGCGCACTGAGACCGGCCTGCCCACCGGCTATTCCGACCACAGCCTAGGCAATACCGCCGCGCTCGCCGCCGCGGCCCTGGGCGCCTGCGTGATCGAAAAGCACATCACCCTCGACCGCAAGCTGCCCGGCCCCGACCACAGCGCTTCCAGCGAACCCGACGAGTTCGCCGCACTGGCGCGCGACATCCGCCGCATCGAGGCCATGCTGGGCGACGGCATCAAGGCCCCGCGGCCTGACGAGATCGACGTGCGCGCTGTGGCCCGCCGCAGCGTGGTGCTGTCCACGGCCCTGCCCGCAGGCGCCGTGCTGCAGCGCGAACACCTGCAACTGCGCCGCCCCGCCAGCGGCATTCCCGCCGCCGAGCTGGATGCCGTCATCGGCCAGCGCCTGCGCGCCGACACCCCGGCGGGCGCCGTGTTGCAGTGGGAAAACCTCAAGCGCCGAAACGGAACCTAATGCCGTTTCAGGCTTCAGCAGCCCGGCGCATCCAAGCGGGTCTGCTCGGTCGCGAGTAAAACCGGCAAAGCATTCTGCACAATATTCCTAAGGGGCTGAAGAGCGGATTTATTTCCATCATCACGCGATATGGAACCTGATTTTGCGCATTTTCTAAATCCGGACTGCGCGAAATTTACAAAATTACCGCTGCACCGTGAAACCATGACGTGGTAATTTCGTCACATGAAGTAGATATCTTCGGGTTCGCTGCAAAACATCATGCCCACAAAAAACATCGATCTGATTTATTTCAACGCCGGAGGCGGCCACCGCGCCTCGGCTCTGGCCCTGGAAAAGAGTATTGCGCAGTCGGGTTTGCCCTGGCAGGTTCGGCTGGTCAACCTCACCGACGTGCTCGACCCGCAGGGCACGCTACGCAAATACACCTTCTCTCCGGAAGACTATTACAACGCCCGTTTGGCGCGCGGCCTCACCATCGGTCTGAGGCACGAACTCAAACTGCTGCAAGGGGCGTTGCGGCTGCTGCATCCCACCCTGCTCAAAATTCTCAAGCTGCACTGGCTGCGCACCGAGCCCGATCTGGTGGTGTCGCTGATTCCCAATTTCAACCGTTCGCTGTTCGAGAGCCTGACGGCCACTCTGCCCGGCGTGCCCTACGTGACCCTGTTGACCGACCTCGCCGATTTCCCGCCTCATTTCTGGATGGAACAGGGGCAAGACCAGCACCTTATCTGCGGCTCGGCGCAAGCCGTGCAGCAGGCTTTGCAGGCCGGGTTCGATGCCGAGAAAGTGCATGCGACCTCGGGCATGATCATTCGCCCCGATTTCTACACCGAGCCCGTGGGTTTCGACCGAACGGCCAGCCTGCAGGCCTTGGGTTTTGATCCGCAGCGCCCGGTGGGGGTGGTGATGTTCGGGGGGCACGGCTCGCGCAGCATGCTGGCCATCGCCGAGCGCCTGCCTGATGTTCAACTCATTTTCATGTGCGGTCACAACGCCAAGCTGGCGACCAAATTGCGCGCCTTGCCGACTACCGCGCCGCGCCATGTGATGGGCTTTACTAGCGCCGTAGCCGAGGTGATGCGGCTGGGCGATTTTTTCATCGGCAAGCCGGGCCCCGGCTCCTTGAGCGAGGCGCTGCATCTGGGCCTGCCGGTGATCGTCACGCGCAATGCCTGGACGATGCCGCAGGAGCGCTACAACACCGATTGGGTGCGTGAAAATGGCTTCGGCCTGGTGCTGCCGAGCTTTCGCGGCATCGAGGCGGCGCTGCCCGCGTTTCTCGACGATCTTGCCGCGAGCCGCGCGCGCGTGGCCGCGTATCGCAATCGGGCGGTTTTCGAGGTGCCGCAGATTCTGCAAGACATTCTGCGCAGCGCCGAGCAGGTGCAGCTTGATGCGCAGAGCTTGATGGGCGCTTCTACCCCCCGCCTTTTTGAAAATGGGCGGTGAACTGCTGCCACCACGCCCTGCGCTTGGCGGGGTCTGCAGCGGTGAGCGACACCTCGGCCAGCCAGCGTTCGAGCACGATCAGTCCGAGCCGGGTGGGCTCGGCAGGATGCAGGCGGATGTGCCAGTCGCAACCTGCATCATGCCCTGAGTAAGCCTGCGGGCCGTCGGCGCGCAGAGTGGGGAACGCCATCGTCAGCTGCCGCGCAAACGCGCTGCGGGTGATGGCCATATCGAGTTCGCAATGAGCAGGGGCGCCTAGGCCGTACATGAAGTGTGCTCAGCCTCCAGCGACGGGCGGCCAGATCGCCAGGGTTTCACCTTCCTGCAGCACGCGGGTGTCGCGCTGGTCGGGCGCGATATAAACACCATTGACCAGAACCAGATGCACCAGCTTCCAGGGCAGGCGAAAGCGCTCCACCACGTCTTGAATGGTGGTGCCCGGCGCGATGTCGAGCGTGATCTGATGGCCCTGCCGCGGCTGCGGCAGATAGTCCGTCAGGGTGGCCATCAGCTTGAGCGTGATTTGCACGCCAGTCTGAGGCTGAGCCTGGGCAAGAGGGGATGAGGTGGGCGCATCCATGAGGGAGTGACTCGCCTTCAATGATGCACCGTATCGCCGCGACGGTCTTGCGCCTGCGCGCTGGCGAGGTAGGCTTCCATCAGGCGGGTGGGGTCGGCCAGCAGGCGGTCTTTCCAGGCGCCGAGCTTGACCCGGCCTTCGACTAAGCCGCGCAATACGCCGATGTGCTGCGTCGTGCCGATGCTGTTGCTGCCCACCATCACATCGCCCTCGAATTGCAGGCTGAGGTGTTTGTATCCTGCCCGGTCGGTCAGCTCCACGCCTTGCCCTCCTTTCACGCCCTGCCATTGGCCGAAGCTGCTGGAGATCAGTCCCAGGGTGTCGAGCACGTTGATCTGCGTCACTCCGCGCAGCTGGGTGCGCCGACCGGCCATATTCATGGCTGCGACATACGCCTGATCGACCGCGTTGGGCTGGATGGCGCTGACCATCGGCTTGCCGTAAAGCATGTCGAACGCCTCGGCGCAATCTCCAGCGGCAAAGATGCCGGGAACATTGGTCTGCAGGTGTTCATCGGTGAGCACGCCTTGCAGGCAATGCACGCCAGAGCCTTCGAGAAAACCGATATTGGGCTTGACGCCGGCCGCCGAAATCACCAGATCGGCGGGCAGACGTTCGCCGGTGGACAGGCGCACGGCCAGCGGGGCGGCTATGTCGCTGGGGTTGGATTCGATGGACTCGATGCGCGCGCCGGTGTGCACCGTCACGCCCTTGCCCTGCACCCAGTCGCGGATCATGCCGCCGGCGGTTTCGCCCATCATGCGCGGCACCATGCGGTCGCCCATTTCCACCACGGTGAGCTGCACCCGGCGGCGCACCAGACTTTCCATGATGATGCAGCCGATGAAGCCCGCACCGAGCTGGATGACCCGCGCGCCGGGCACGGCGAACTGGGTGATGGCGCGGGCGTCTTCCAGTGTCCAGCAGGTATGCACCCGCTGAGCGTGAATGCCGGGAATGCGCGGCAGCGTCGGCGTGGACCCGGTGGCGATCAGCAGGGTGTCGAAGGACAGCGTTTCACCGGATTCGAGGGTGAGGGTTTTGCGCGCCGCGTCGAGCGACTTCACCCGCGCATGGCGCAGGCTGACGCCGATCTGCCTGAAGTGCTGCGGGTCTTTGCGCAGCCAGGTGCCGCGCTCGGTGATGTCGCCGTGCAGCAAGTACGGAATCGCCATGCGCGAATACGGCGGCCCTTCTTCGTCGCCGATCAGGGTGATGGTGTCTTCGGTGGCGCTGTGCTTGCGCAGGGTTTCTGCAGCAACGACACCCGCGGGGCCGTTACCGATGATGATGTGATGTTTCATGGGGTCTGCCTCGATTCCGAGCCGATCTCACGCCGTCCACCATCCCCCCAAACCGTAGGGGAGGTGGTGGGTGCACAACCCTCCCCACGCGTGGGGAGGGGGCTCCAGTCAAAGCCCGAGCCGCGTGCGGGTTTCGGGCTTGAGCGTGCCTTCCGGAGTCCAGCCGCGCAGCTCGTAATACCGGGGCAGCATCTCGGGCAGCTTGTTGGTCAGCCCCTTGGCCGGGCCGGTCTTGGCGGGCTCTTTGAGCAGACGCGGCGGCAAGGTGTCGTCCTTGGCGGTGAAGCCCGCGCGGTTGTTGTAGTCGCGCTCCATGTTCCAGATGCGCTCGCCTATGGTGTTCAACTCGTCCATGGTGAACTCTTCCAGGCAGGCGGCGGCAAGCTGCGGCTGCACGTCGGCCAGCGTCCAGGCGAAACTGGTGAACAGGCAGATACCGGCAGAGTCGAACACGGCGGTGGCGTCCTGAAACGCCTTGACCAGTTCGGGCTTGCCGTCGGCCACCAGCGGGTCAGTCTTGACCGGAATGCCCAGCACTTCCGAAGCCACCGTGTAACCGCGCAGATGGCAGGCGCCGCGGTTGCTGGTCGCGTAGGCCAGACCCATGCCTTGAATGCCACGCGAGTCGTAGGCCGGGAACTCCTGGCCCTTGACGCTCATGCTCAGTTCCGGGTGGCCGTACTTAGCCGTCAGGCGTTTGCTGCCCAGCGCCAGTTCCTTGCCGAAGCCCTCGCCGCGGGCGGTGATTTCGGCGAAGTAGGTCAGCGCCTTGGCCGAGCCGAAAGGTGCTTCCACGCCGAGTTGTTCCTTGGTCAGCAGGCCCATGTCGTACAGCTCCATCACCGCGCCCACGGTGGCGCCGAAAGTGATGGGGTCCATGCCGTCTTCGTTGCAGAGGAAGTTGGCGTAGGTCAGCGCCTCCAGATCGTTGACGCCGTTGGCCGAGCCCAGCGCCCAGGCGGCTTCATATTCCAGACCGCCCGATGCGCCCCAATACTGCGGCTTGTTCTCGACGCTGAAATGGTGTTCGTCGATCTTGCTGATGCGGCCGCAGGCGATGGTGCAGCCAAAGCAGGCCTGGTTGGTGACCAGATTGGGCTTGCCATCGGTTTTGCGCGGCTCGTGCATGGCCTCGCCGGAGATGTCTTTCGCGCCTTCGAATTGCACGTCGCGGTGGTTACGCGTGGGCAGGGCGCCGATTTCGTTGATCACGTTCATCAACACCTGGGTGCCGTATTTGGGCAGTCCCTGGCCGGTGACGGCGTTGTCGTGCAGCACTTTTTTGCCTGCGTTGACCGCAGCCATGAACGCCTTGGGGTCGCGCACATTGCCCACGCCCAGGGTGCCACGCACCGCGATGGCCTTGAGGTTTTTGCTACCCATCACCGTGCCCACGCCCGAGCGACCGGCGGCGCGGTGCAGATCGTTGACGATGGCCGCATACATCACCCCGTTTTCACCCGCACGGCCGATGGAGCTGACGCGGATCAGCGGGTCTTGGTGATGGTTCTTGATCCACGGCTCGGTTTCCCACACGGTCTTGCCCCAGATCGGCGAGGCGTCGAGCAGTTCGACCTTGTCATTTTCGATGGACAGATACACCGGCTTGGGCGATTTGCCTTCGACGATGATCATGTCCCAGCCCGCCATCTTCAGCTCGGCGCCGAAGTAACCGCCCGAATTGGAGCAGGCGATCGCGCCGGTCAGCGCGCCTTTGGTAATCACCGAATAGCGCCCGCCGGTGGACGCCATGGTGCCGGTGAGCGGCCCGGTGGCGTAAATCAGCTTGTTGTCGGGCGAGAGCGGATCGACCTTGGCGTCGACCTCCTCGACGAAATACTTGGTCGCCAGCCCGCGCTGGCCGATGTACTCGCGCGCCCACTGCCTATTCAGCGGCTCGCTCTTGATGGTGCCTTGCGTGAGGTTCACGCGCAGAATTTTTCCGGCCCAGGTCATGGTCGTCTCCTCAATGTGGTTGCGGTCAGGCTGCGGCGTTCTGGTTGCCCAGCTTGTCGGCCCATTGCTGCATGCGCGACAAGCCGGTCCAGCTGGCATCGACATAGGTGATAGCGCCAGTGGGGCAGGCTTCGGCGCAGGCCGGCTCGCCGCCGCACAAGTCGCATTTCTGCACCTTGCCAGTATCGGCCACATAGTTCACCGTGCCGAATGGGCAGGCGATGGTGCAGACCTTGCAGCCCACGCAAACATTTTCGAGCACGACCTTGGCGCCCGTGGCGGCGTCGAGCTTGATGGCCTCTACCGGGCAGGCGTGCAGACACCAGGCTTCGTCGCACTGGGTGCAGGTATAGGGCACCTTGCGGCCAGTCTCATGGAAGTCGAACACCTTGATGCGGCTTTTTGAGGTGTTGAAAATTCCGTAGTTTTCATACGAGCAGGCCATCTCGCATTGCAGGCAACCCGTGCACTTGTCAGGGTCGATATGCAGGGACTTTTGCATCTTGCATCTCCTCGATTGTTATGGACATCTGAGCCACTTGACCGCGCTGCACGCCCGGTACTTGCTGCGAACGGGCCTGATGCGGCTTTGACCATCGCAATATAGGCCGTGGTTCTGAAGGGTGAAAGCGGGCGAAATGCTTTGCCCGACTAGGGCGCTCGGGTATGTGCCGGAGCGTTATCCACCTGCTGTGCAACGGGAGAAACCACGAAGCTCGCGGCGGGCTTTCGCGCCCGAATTCACGCGGCCATCACCCGCCGCGCCAGATGGGTCAAAGGCCGCTCGATCAAATACTCCATACGGTGCGGCAGCGCCAGCGGCTTGAGCAGCATCTTCACCGCCTGCTCCATCGGAAGCCGCGCGCCCACATGGTGGTACAGACGTTGGCAGATATGCTCGAAAGGTACATCGCCGACTGCATCGAAGTGGGGCTGGAACAGCCAGACGTGACGCAGCGCGATGTCGGAGTCGCTGGTGCGCAGTTCAGCCAGCCGACGCTTGAGCGCGCCGAGAATGCGTGCGCGCGACAGATTGCGCTCGGCGTTGATCTCTTTGAAGTAGCGGTAAAAGTGCTTGTAGTGCTGCACCTCGTCGACACGAATGTGCTCGGCCAGTTCGTTGAGAACCGGCTCGCAAGTGAAGTCGCGCAGGGTCTGGTAGTAAGTGGCCGTGCCGGTTTCCACCACACAGCGGGCGACGAGTTCCAGTGCGCGGTCGTCTTCAAGTTCTTCGACGGTGCACAGGCGCGAGTATTCGCTGAAAAAAGAAGCGTAGGCTGCCTCCCAGTCGAACTCGGGCCAGACGGTCTGCACATAGGTCTTGAGCGCGCGGCCGTGCTGCAGTTCTTCCGGTTCCCACTGATGCTGCAGCCAGTCGGAAATAGCGGGATAGGCGTCGAAATGTTCGACCAGATTGCGGGTGTAGGTTTCCGAGCCCGACTCGACAAAAGAAGCGCTGGCCAGCAGATAGAACAGTTCGACGTTGTCGTGAACCGACTCGGTGTGGATACGCGGGTAATCGATCCAGTCCAGCGTCCAGTGCGGTTGATGGTCTGACGCGCTTCGGCCGGGGGATGGGGATGTTGGAGTGGCGCGGTTCATAAGATGACTTTCTACCCTGTCATGCTTCAAGCATAGACTGAAAATTCGACATCACAGTTCCTCACACGCCTCCCAACCCGTCTAAACTTGTCACAAGGCATGACCTCTTCACATTGGCACAAGGAGCCCTTCATGAAGTCCCAAAAAACCCTGGCAGTCGTTCTCTCCGCCAGCCTCGTCGCGCTGTCGCTGGGCGGCTGCGCGAACATGAATGAGTCGCAGAAAACCACCGCCTCCGGTGCGGGCATCGGCGCCGCTGCCGGGGCTGTGATCGGCGCTTTGACGGCGGGCGGCAACACCGGCAAGAGCGCCGCAACTGGCGCGGTAGCGGGTGCGGCAGTGGGCGCCTTGGGCGGCTATTTGTGGAACCAGCATCTGGAGAAGCAAAAGCAGGACTTGCAGGCTCAGGCGCAGGCCTCGGGGACGGGCGTGCAGGTCACGCAAACGCAGGACAATCGTCTCAAGATGAACGTGCCGGCCGATGCAGGCTTTGCCACGGGCAGCGCGCAGCTCAACCCGCGCATGTATCCCATTCTGGAAAGCCTGGCCACCGGCCTGAATCAGAACCCGTCTGAAACCGTGCAGGTGTTCGGTTTCACCGACAACACGGGAACCGACGCGATCAACTACCCGCTTTCTGAAAACCGCGCGCTGACGGTGAAGAACTTCCTCGTGTCGCGCGGCGTGGCGCCGCAGCGCGTCACCACCCAGGGACTGGGCCCGCAAAACCCGGTGGCGAGCAACGCCACGGCACAGGGCCGCGCCGCCAACCGGCGGGTGGAAATTTATGTGGCCATGCCAGCCCAGCGCTGAGACGGTGCCGCCCTGTGCGGTGCTCCACTAGCAGCGCTGCACTTCAGGCGGCGACGGCCATGGGTTCCGGTATCGGGCGCTCCAGCAGCTCCACGGTTTTGCACAACGCGTCGAAACACTGGGGGTCAAGCGCGGTGCCTACGGTCTTGGACATGATCTGCAGGGTTTCCGGGATGGGCACGGCGCCGCGGTAGGGCCGGTCGGCGGAAATGGCGTCGAAGATGTCGGCGGTGGTGATGATGCGGGTTTCCAGCGCAATGTGTTCGGCGGTGAGGCGGCGCGGGTAGCCGTTGCCGTCGAGCCGCTCGTGATGCGCGGCGCTGACGCGGGCCAGATCGGAGAAGGCGCTGATCCGTCCCAGAATCCGCTCTGTGTAGGTGGCATGCATCTGCACGGCCTGCCATTCGGCCGCGTCGAGTTTTCCGGCCTTGTCGAGTATCGCATTGCTCACGCCGAGCTTGCCCACGTCGTGCAGCAGTGCGCCGCGGTACAGCCAGCGGCGTCGCTCGGGCGCGAAATCAAGCTGGGTGGCGATGTGGTCGGCGTAGAGCGCCACGCGGGCGCTGTGTCCGGCGGTGTAGGGGCTTTTGGCATCGACAATCTGACCGAAGGCGGCGGCGATTTCGTCCAGATAGTCTTCGTCCAGCGGCACGCAGCATTGCGCGGGCTCCAGTGCGAGAACCTGGTGGTCGAGATCGGGGGCGCGCAGCGTCTGCCAGAAGCCTTCGCGTTCCGAGAGGGCGAGAAAGGCATCGACCAGTTCAGGGTCGAACCAGCCGCCGCGCCGACGGAGTACTTCCTCGCGCGCTTCGGCCGGGCCGCTGGCGGTGAAAAACACATCGACCACCTGCGACAGCAAGGCCAGCCGGGCGTAGAGCGGAATGTGCTCGCCCGTCAGACCTTCGGGTTTGCCGCTGCCATCCCAATGTTCATCCAGTCCGTGGATGCCTTGGGCGACGTTTTCGGGAAAGCGCAGTTGCCGCGCAATGTCGGCGCCGCGCTGGCAGCGGGTCTGAATGAGTTCCTGCGCGATGTCACTGCCATTGCGAAAGATGTTGAGCGTGGCGCGAAAGCGCTCGGCCAGGCCACTGCGCAGACCCGTGTGATCGAGCACGAAGCGCAGCACATGCGGCAGGCTGCCGTCGAGCAGCTTGAAGTCGCGCTTGAATTGCAGATCGTCGGCGAGGTAGAGCTCGCAGATGCGGGCGGCATTACTGCTGCAGCCCAGGTCTTTGAGCAGCAGGGTGTAGTACAGCTCCCATTGCTGCGGAGCGGGCAGGCCGATTTCTCGACCGACCGACATGCCGATCCAGGCGCAGCGCACGCAGTGGCCTTCGGGCTGGCCCTCGGTCATGTCGAGCGCGTGACTGAGGGCGCTCATCAGTTCGGCGAGTTTGAGATTTTCCATGCGGGCAGCATAGAAGCCAGGGATTTCCCGAGTTTGTTGTGTTGCACCATCTGATCGGCGCTTGCGTGAAATTTGTCACGAAAATGCCCTGAGCGTTGTTCTCATATGGAAATAACAGCCTCCCTACAATGGCGGTTTATCTCCCCCGCTCCGCCTGCCGGACGCCGCTGCGATGAACGCCCCCGCTTCACACGCTCCTGAATTAATGCCCACCTTGGGCGCAGACGCGGCCGATGCCGCCCCCCGCCTGCGCGAAATTCCGTACAACTACACTTCCTTCTCCGACCGCGAAGTGGTCATGCGCCTGCTGGGCAGAGAAGCCTGGGACTGGCTCAACCAGTTGCGGCAGGAACGTCGCACCGGGCGTTCGGCGCGCATGTTGTACGAGGTGCTGGGCGACATCTGGGTGGTGCAGCGCAACCCGTTTTTGCAGGACGATTTGTTGCAGAGCCGCAAACGCCGTGCCGCGCTGATCGGTGCGCTCGAACACCGCCTGCGCGAAATCGACCGCCGCCGCGACGACAGCGCGCACAGTGGCAACTCGGACGCGCAGCGCGACGCCCTGGTGCGTCAGTTGCTCGACCGCGCCCGTGGGGCCGTGGCCGCCTTCGCCGCCTGGTTCGACGAGGCCGCGGCGCTGCGCCAGCGCGCCCGCAAGGTGCTGGGACGGCACAGCGCGCAGGGCGCGATTCGCTTCGACGGCATGGCGCGGGTGTCGCATGTGACCGACGCCACCGACTGGCGGGTGGAATATCCCTTCGTCGTGCTCTGTCCCGACAGTGAGGACGAGATTGCCGGGTTGGTGCGGGGCTGCATCGAGCTCGGGCTGACCATCATCCCGCGTGGAGGCGGCACCGGCTATACCGGCGGCGCGATTCCGCTGGTGTGGAAGAGCGCGGTGATCAATACCGAAAAGCTCGACCGCATCGGCGCGGTCGAATACCTCGAACTGCCTGGCGTGGCCCACCCGGTGCCCACCATCCACACCCCGGCCGGGGTGGTGACGCAGCGCGTCTCCGACGCGGCCGACGCCGCTGGACTGGTGTTCGCCGTCGATCCCACCTCGGCCGACGCCTCCTGCGTGGGCGGCAATGTGGCGATGAATGCGGGCGGCAAAAAGGCCGTGCTGTGGGGTACAGCCATCGACAACCTCGCGTCCTGGCGCATGGTCGATCCGCAAGGTCGTTGGGTGGAGGTGCAGCGGCTCGACCACAACCTCGGCAAGATTCACGATGTGGATGTGGCCCGCTTCGAGGTGCGCACCTTGGCGGCCGACGGCGTGACCTTGCTGGAGCAGCGGCTGCTGGAAATTCCCGGCGCGCGCTTCCGCAAGGAGGGGCTGGGCAAGGACGTGACCGACAAATTCCTCGCGGGCCTGCCGGGTGTGCAGAAAGAGGGCTGCGACGGCATCATCACCAGCGCCCGCTGGGTGTTGCACAAAATGCCGCCGCATGTACGCACCGTCTGCCTGGAATTTTTCGGCCAGGCGCGCGAGGCGATTCCCAGCATTGTCGAGATCAAGACCTTTCTCGATGCCCGACCGGGCGGCGCCATTCTGGCGGGCCTGGAACATCTGGATGACCGTTACCTCAAGGCCGTGGGCTACGCCCCCAAGAGCGCGCGCGGCACCCTGCCCAAGATGGTGCTGTTCGGCGACATCGTCGGCGAAGATGAAGCCGCCGTGGCCCGCGCTGCCTCTGAAGTGGTGCGCATGGCCAATGCGCGGGTGGGCGAAGGCTTCATCGCGGTGAGTGCCGAAGCGCGCAAGAAGTTCTGGCTCGACCGCAAGCGCACCGCGGCGATCGCCCGACACACCAACGCCTTCAAGATCAATGAAGACGTGGTGATTCCACTGCCGCGCATGGGCGAATATGTCGATGGCATCGAACACATCAACGTCGAGCTGTCGCTGAAAAACAAGCTGGCGCTGGTGGCCGAGATCGACCGGACGCTGCGCGGCACGCTGCCGCTGGCGCGCAACGAAGAGCTGGCCGATGGCGAGCCTGCGCTGTCCAAGGAAGACCTGGAGGCCAAGCGCGCCCAGGCGCTGGAACTGCTGGCGGCAGTGCATGCGCGCTGGTCGTTCTATCTCGATCAGCTCGACAGGCCTTTGGCGGAACTGCCCGATGCACAGCGCGCGCTGTTGTCTGCATCGCCCGCATTGCTGGCGCTGCCTGCGGGGGCAAGTGCCGAAGGCCGCACGCTGTTCCACCTGCTGCAGGATCATTCCCTGCGCGCCTCTTGGAAGGCCGAGTTGCGCAAGCCTTTGGCGGCGGTGTTTTCCGGCGGCTTGTTCGAACCGCTGCGCCGCGAGATCGACGCCATTCATCAGCGCGTGCTCAAGAGCCGCGCCTGGGTGGCGCTGCACATGCACGCGGGCGACGGCAATGTGCATACCAATATCCCGGTCAACTCCGACGATTATTCGATGCTGCAGCAGGCGCACGACGCGGTGGCCCGCATCATGGCGCTGGCGCGCAGCCTGGGCGGGGTGATCTCGGGCGAGCACGGCATCGGCATCACCAAGCTGGAGTTTCTCACCGAAGCCGAGATCGGCGCTTTCCGTGCGTACAAGCGCGAAGTCGATCCCGAAGGGCGTTTCAACAAGGGCAAGCTGCTCGACGATCCGGCGTATCCGGCCGATCTGCGCAACGCTTACACGCCCAGCTTCAACCTGATGGGGCACGAGTCGCTCATCATGCAGCAAAGCGACATCGGCGCCATCAGCGCCTCGGTGAAGGACTGCCTGCGCTGCGGCAAGTGCAAGAGCGTGTGCGCCACGCATGTGCCGCGCGCCAATCTGCTGTATTCGCCGCGCGACAAGATTCTCGCCACCTCGCTGCTGATCGAGGCCTTCCTGTACGAAGAGCAGACCCGGCGCGGGGTGAGCATCCGGCATTGGGAAGAGTTTGAAGACGTGGCCGACCACTGCACGGTCTGCCATAAATGCGTGACGCCCTGCCCGGTGGACATCGACTTCGGTGATGTCACCATGAATATGCGCAACCTGCTGCGCAAAATGGGCAAGAAGAGCTTCAAGCCGGGCAACGCGGCGGCGATGTTCTTCCTCAATGCAACCAATCCGCAGACCATCAAGCTGGTGCGCAGTGCCATGGTGGACGTGGGCTTCAAGGCGCAGCGCCTGGCTACGCGCCTGCTCAAACCCGCCGCCCGCGCGCAGACCGCGGCGCCTAAGCTCACGGTGGGCAAGCCGCCGATCCGCGAGCAGGTGATTCACTTCGTCAACAAGCCCATGCCGGGCGGCCTGCCGAAAAAAACCGCGCGCGCGCTGCTCGACATCGAAGACAAGGATTTCGTGCCCATCATCCGCAACCCGCGTGGCACCTCGGTGGACAGCGAGGCGGTGTTCTATTTTCCGGGCTGCGGCTCAGAACGCTTATTCAGCCAGGTCGGGCTGGCGACGCAGGCCATGCTGTGGCATGCGGGGGTGCAGACCGTGCTGCCGCCGGGCTATCTGTGCTGCGGTTATCCGCAGCGCGGCTCGGGGCAGTTCGACAAGGCGGAGAAGATCATCACCGACAACCGGGTGCTGTTCCACCGCGTGGCCAATACTCTCAACTACCTCGACATCAAGACCGTGGTGGTGAGCTGCGGCACCTGCTACGACCAGTTGCAGGGCTATGAATTCGAGAAGATTTTTCCGGGTTGTCGCATCATCGACATCCACGAATTCCTGCTGGAGAAGGGCTATAGCCTCAGCCCCGGCGGCGCGGCGGGCGAGGTCAAGTACCTCTATCACGACCCCTGCCACAGCCCGATGAAAACGCAGGAGCCGATGAAAACGGTCAAGGCGCTGCTGGGCGACGGCGTGCTCAAGAGCGAGCGCTGCTGCGGCGAGAGCGGCACGTTTGGCATCTCACGGCCCGACATCGCCACGCAGGTGCGTTTTCGCAAGGAAGAAGAGCTGCGCAAGAACGAGCTGGCGCTGCGCGCCGATGGTTTTGCCGGGGACATCAAGATTCTGACTTCTTGTCCGTCGTGCCTGCAGGGGCTCACGCGCTATGGCAGCGATCTGCAGCATGGCTTGCTCGAAGCCGACTACATCGTGATCGAAATGGCGCGTCACCTCATCGGCGAAGACTGGATGGCCGACTACGTCAAGGCGGCGAACAACGGCGGCATCGAGCGCGTGCTGGTGTGAGCATGAAGTCTGCCCCCGTGCTGCTGGTGATCGACGTGCAGAACGGTTTTTGCACCGGAGGCGGCCTGCCGGTGCCGGATGGCGAAGCCGTGGTGCCGGTGATCAACCGGCTGGCGGCCAAGTTTTCGCAGGTGGTGTTGACGCAGGATTGGCACCCGCCGGGCCATGCGTCCTTCGCCAGCGCGCATCCGGGACGGCAGCCTTTCGAGACCATCACCTTGCCCTACGGCCCGCAGGTGCTGTGGCCGGATCATTGCATTCAAGGTACGCACGACGCGGCCCTTCACCCCGATCTGCACATTGCGCACGCTCAAGTCCTCATTCGCAAAGGCTGGCGGGCGGGCATCGACAGTTACTCGGCCTTCATGGAAGCCGACCGCAGCACGCCCACCGGCTTGACGGGCTATCTGCGCGAACTGGACGTGCGCGAACTGGTGTTGTGCGGATTGGCCACGGATTTCTGCGTAGCCTGGAGCGCCTTGGACGCCCGGGCTGCAGGTTTTGAGGTGACCGTGGTGGAAGATGCCTGCCGCGCCATCGATCTCAACGGCTCGCTGGATCAGGCCTGGGCGCAGATGCGCGCCGCCGGAGTGCGGCGCGCAATGTCCATCGCGTTCTGATCAGACGTTTTCGCCGGCGTGTGGCCCGTGGTGGTGAGATAGACGTGGATGATGAAAAAAATCAGCATCATGTAAGCGCCGATGGTGTGCGCCCAGGCCACAGTCTGCAGGCTGATGCCCCATTGCCGCCAGATAGGCCAGGCGCCCCAGTCGGCGAAGAACAGCAGCCAGATGCCGCTGATCCAGATAATGGGATTGATCATCAGCTTCACCCACAGATAGGCCAGGCGTTGCAGCGGGTTGTGCTTGCGCGCGACGGTCTGGTGATAGGGATGTTCCTCGCCGCGGAACATGCCATAGGCGTAATGCCGTGCGACCAGAAAAATCTTGTCGAATGTGGGGATGTATTGCTTCCATTCCCCGGTGGTGAAGTGCCAGAAGATGGCGAACACCCACAGGGTCACCAGCGCCCAAGCCGCAAAGGTGTGAATGCGCAGCGCGGTAAGGAACTCCGCGCCGAGGTCATACAGGCCGTGGATGCGAAAGCCGGTCAACATCAGCAGGATGATCAGCGCGGCCTGGCTCCAGTGCCAGAAGCGCTCGAACCGCTTGAACAGGATGACGTGTTTTTTGTGTGACATGACGAATTCCTCGAAGTGTCTGTGTGAGGTTGCACTGCGGGCTGCGGGTCAGTGGCTCTTGCTGCCGGGCTTGTTGCGGCGGCGCAGCCACAGAAAACTGCGGATGCCGCCATGCACCATCACCCCGGCCAGACTCAGCCCGGCAACGCCCAGGCCGATGGTCTCGATCCAGCTCTGATGGTCTTTGTCGCGACCCGGGATGTAGATGCCGTCGATCTTTTCCAGCCGACCGTTGTTGCTGTGGCATTGCGCGCAGCTCAGCGCCTTGTCCTTGGGTGCGACCATATGCGTGATCGGCCAGGTGGTGGTGGTCTTGACGAATTCGTACTTGCCCGACCACTCCAGCCCCGCCTCCTTCATGCCGGCGGCGATGGACTTTTGCCAGTCCATGGTGTGCCAGTAGGCCGCATCGTCGAAGCCTGCGTTGTGGATGGCGAGCAGGCGGTGCATCTCCGGGTCGTAGGGCTGGGTGCCCTTCATGGTCTTCACCGGCCAGATGCGTGATTTGCCATCGGTAGCGCTGCCGCCGTACTGGTTGATGGCGACGACCCCGTCTTTGTTAGGCGTCACGTTCTCGCCGATGTTCATCCACTTCACCGCGCCGTTGAACCAGGTGTAGTCGGGCACGACGTTTTCACCCAGTTTGAACTGGCCTTTGATGCCGAGGTAAGTGGGGTGGCCGTGCTCGTCCTTGATGACCAGGGGCTTGCCGTCCGGGCCGCGCTGGCCGGCCTTGGAATAATCCCATTCCATTTTGGTGGGCACGCCGCCGCGGGCGAACTCGGGGATATGGCAGGTCTGGCAGGCGATATTGCGGGTGTGCATGTTCAGGTCCTGCGCCAGACTGCCCTTGTGCGGGGTGTCGCCGTGGCAGGACTGGCAGCTTGCCGCGCTGCCCATATTGTGTTGGCTGCCGCGCACATACTGTCCGCCCTCGTGCTTGGCGTCGAGCTTGTAGTGGCTGCCGCTGACCTCGTGTCCGCCGGTGGCGTGGCAGGTCTGGCACTGGAAGTTCAGCCCGTCCTTGGCCATATGCACGTCGAGTGATTTGGGCGGATTAATCAGCGAGCTGTCCAGGTCGCCATGCTTCACGCCGTCTCCTCCGCCGCCGTTGAAGTGGCAGGTACCGCAGTTGGCGCGCGAGGGCGCGCCCACATGCTGCGCGATCAGGGCCAGATCGATCGGTTCGATGAACTTGCCCGAGCCAGGCGGCATTTCGATGCGGGTGGTGGGCGGGTTGCCCGACTGATAGGGCGCTTTGACGTATTTGCCGGTCTGGTCGTGACAGACTAGGCAGTCCACATCGGTATCGGGGCGTTTGCTGAAGGCGACGAACTCGCCGCTTTTCGCATCGCCGTAGCTGACATGACAGCCGGTGCAGAACTGCTGGTTGCTCGGCGTGGACACGCAGAAGTTGTTCATCACCTTGTTCTTGCCGACGATGCGCTTGGAGTCCTGCTCCACCTCCTCCCACTTCCAGTGGATGGTGCCCTTGATCTGCTTGGCCGCCTCGGTGTGGCAACTCAGGCAGGCGGCGGTGACTTCGGAGCCGCTCTTGAACGGACCCTGCAATTCCTTGAACTTGCTGTGATCCGCCGTGGTTTTTGTGCCTGTAGGCATTTTGGGCACCACGCGGTAAGGCGAGTGGATGTCGACCTCGGCTATCGCCGACTGCGGCGCCGACGGAGGGATAGACGCAGCAGGGTTGGCCAGGGCTAGCGGGGCGCTGGTCGCAACCGCGCAGACAGCGGCCAGACGAAGCCAGAAGCCGAAGCGGGCGGCAGGCGCGAAGCGGTGGGTAAACGGCATGACGAACACTCCAGTCGGTGTGCGAAACGGATCAATCAGGAGCGCATGGTTGCAGATACATACAGTTGCAAAAGTGACAGGACGCAAAAACTTCCCAGCCCGATATGCCGGAATTGCAATCTTTTGATCTGGGATAAATGAATCGCGTGGCTTGAATCCGTTTTGCCCGCTGGCGCGTAATTCGAACAACAGCCGCACAGAACGCGCTGTTCTCGTTTTTTCTCTTTCAGGAGGTTTCACCATGCAACGCACGCAAGCCGCAGCCCACACCGCCCTTTCCCCTTCCGCCGCCCCCGAGGATTCCAGCGGGCAGGGTGCCAGCCGCCGTCAGTTCTTCCGCGTCGGCGGCCTGTTCGCCGCGGGGCTGGCCGCTTCCAGCGCACTGGCACCAGCAACGAGTTGGGCAGGGACGATGTCCCAGTCGACCACGGACGACATCGCCATTCTCAACGTCGCGCTCGGGTTGGAATATCAGGCCATCGCTGCCTATCAGGTTGGCGCCGAATCGGGTTTGCTGGAAAAGCCGGTGCTCGCCGTGGCCGTGAAGTTCCAGGGACAGCACAAGGCGCATGCCGAGGTGCTGTCGTCCACCATCGGCAAGCTGGGCGGCACGCCGGTCATGGCCAAGAAGCCCGCTGAGTACGGCTTCCCCACAGCCTCGCTCAAATCGCAGGCCGACGTGCTGGAATTCGCCGCCGGGCTGGAAAAGGGCGCGGCCAGTGCCTATCTGGGCGCGGTGCCGCAATTCCACAACAAAGATCTCGCCAAGGCCGCGGCCAGCATCATGGGCGACGAGACCATGCACTGGGCCATTTTGCTCAACGCCTTGGGCAAAGACCCGGTGCCTGCGGCGTTCATCGTCTGATCGCCGGGGGCATCCCGAACAGCGGGTGCGGCGCGATGTCGGTAACATTCGCCGCAAACCCGCCTGCTTTGCGGCACGCCTTCATCGGGCGGCGCTGCGAACGCCGGGTTGCCCCTCACGCTGCGCTCATGCCCGACCTGCAATCCCTGCTTGCCTACACCGCCCTGGCCGACCGCGACGCGTTCGGCCAGTTGTACGCGGCCACGCAAAACCGGGCCTGGGCGATCTGCCTGCGGCTGCTGCGCGACCGGTCGTTTGCCGAAGAGGCGATGCAGGATGCGTATGTGAAGGTCTGGCATCAGGCCGCAAGCTACCGGCCTGCTTTGGGTAGCCCGGAGGCCTGGATTTCCGCGCTGGTGCGCAACACCTGTCTCGATCGCCTGCGCGCCAACAAGCGCGAGGCGCAGTATGTCGTTTCACTGCAGGGCGATGAGGCGGATGATCCGCCCGAAATCGCGGATGACCGCACGCCTGAAGCGCTGCTCGAAGCCCGCTTGCAGGGCCAACCGATGGAGGATTGTTTGGGACAGTTGCAACCCCGCCAGCGTGATCTGCTCGCGGCGGCGTATGTCTTGGGGCAGTCGCACGCCGAAGTCGCCCGCGAGCGCGCTCTGCCGCTGGGCACGGTGAAAACGCTGATCCGGCGCGCGGTGCTGTTTTTGCGCGACTGTCTGGGGGAGGGCGCAAGGTGACGCTGCCCGCACGCTACCGCAACAGCGATCTGCTCGACCGGCTGGCGGCCGACTGGCTCACAGGCGGGCTCAGCCCGGCTGCGCAGCGTCGCGCCCAGCGTTTGCTGGAGCAGAGCCCTGAGTTTGCCCAAGCGGTGCAAGGCTGGCGCACGCGGCTCGATGCCAGCTTGCTGTCGGCAGCGCAAATCGGTCAGCCGTCCGACTCGGTCTGGCAGGGCATCACCGCGCGCCTCGATTCCCCGCGCGTGACTCAGCCTGCGGGGGCTGGTAAGTCGACGTCTTGGGGCGTTGAAGCCTGGCGGCGCTTGTCTCTGTGGCTCGGCGGCGTGGCCGTGGCAGCGGTGGCCTTTTCAGTCGTGGTGCTGGTGCAGAACCCGGAGGTCGGCCGTGGTACGGCCGCTCCGGTGCAGATGGCGGCGTTGATGCATGGCGCGGGCGGGCAGGCCGCCGTTGTGACGGTGCAGAACGGCAAACTGACTTTGACGGCCGTTGGCGCCATGACGCCACCCAGCGGCAAGAGCTACCAACTCTGGCTGTTGCCCACGCAGGGCGCCCCCATTTCTTTGGGCGTCGTGGCGGCGGGACAGAGCCGCTACCCCATTCCCAAGTCGGCGCAGTCGCATCTGTCGCAGGCCAAGGCGTTTGCCGTCAGCGTGGAGCCGCCCGGTGGTTCTCCCACAGGCCTGCCGACCGGGCCGGTGATCATGGTGGGCGCGGCGCAGCGCGCGTGAGCGATGTCGAGCGAAACGGCCTGCGCACTCTGTGAGACCGACGGCGGGCGGCTGATCTGGCGCGGTGCGGAATTCCGCCTGATCCGGGCAGACGACGCCCTGCTTCCGGCGTTTTACCGGGTGGTGTGGAATGCGCATGTGGCCGAGTTCAGCGACTTGAGCGCGCTGCAGCGCCTGACCTGCCTGGACGCGGTGGCGCTGGCCGAGCAGTCGCTGCGCGAAACGCTGGCACCCGACAAAATCAACCTCGCCAGCCTGGGCAATGTGGTGCCGCATCTGCACTGGCATGTCATCGCGCGCTGGCGCTGGGACGCTTATTGGCCGCAATCTGCCTGGTCTGCTGCGCAGCGCCCAGCCGATGAGGCCATGCTGGTCAGCCTCGGTGCGCGCCTGCCGGAGGTGGATGCGGTTTTGAAGCGCGCGTTCGCACAGCGTTTCGGCGGGGAATAAGTCGAAAAATCAGATCAGGGCGATCAGACGTACTCGCCTTTGCTCAGATCGTGCTCACCGCGCTCGTGAATGAAGTTGGCGCGGCCGACGATGAGGTTGTCCACCTCGCCGATGCGCGTCACATCCTTGCCGGTGTAGGGCAGCGAATGCAGCACGTAGCGCATGGCGTTGAGGCGCGCGCGCTTCTTGTCGTTCGACTTCACCACAGTCCAGGGGGAATCGGCCGTGTCGGTGTGGAAGAACATGGCCTCTTTGGCGCGGGTGTAGTCGTCCCACTTGTCGAGCGAGGCCATGTCGATGGGCGACAGCTTCCACTGCTTGAGCGGGTGCACCTGTCGCTCCTTGAAGCGGCGGCGCTGCTCGTCCTGGCTGACTGAGAACCAGAACTTGATGAGATGAATGCCGCTGCGCACCAGATTGCGCTCGAACTCCGGCGCTTGGCGCAGAAATTCGTGGTACTCGGCGTCGGTGCAAAACCCCATCACGCGCTCGACCCCAGCCCGGTTGTACCAAGAGCGGTCAAACAGCACGATCTCGCCGGCCGTGGGCAGATGCTGCACATAGCGCTGGAAATACCACTGGCCGCGTTCGACCTCGCTAGGTTTTTCGAGCGCCACCACGCGCGCGCCACGGGGGTTGAGGTGCTCCATCACCCGTTTGATGGTGCCGCCCTTGCCCGCTGCGTCGCGCCCCTCGAACAGAATGATCACACGCTGTCGGCTTTCCTTCACCCAGGCCTGCAGCTTGAGCAGCTCGGTTTGCAGCACGAATTTCTGCCGCTCGTAATCTCGCCGCAGCATCTTGAATTTGTAGGGATAGCCGCCCTTGCGCCAGTCTTCGGCCAGCTCATCACTGGTGTGTTGCGGGGCGGGCTCGTCCGCCGGCATGCCCAGCGCCGCCCGCATGGCCGCTGCATCGTCGGGGGCGTCACCCTCCAGGATGGCTTGCACGCCTTCGTTGTGGAGGTCTACAGGCGGCGGGCCTTTGAGGATGGTGTCGAGCGCCGCCAGTTCAGCCTGCTGCGCCGCCTCTTGCGACTGATCGATCACGAACTTGCGCACGCCAGCAGGCGTGAGATGCGGCGGAATGTCGCCTCGCGCAACCTTGTTGTGGGCGGTGTTGTGCGCGGCCTGGCGCTGCTGTGCCGACTTTGCCGGGCTGACCCGCTTGCGCGCAGGCCGTGCTGTTGTTTTACGTGGGGCGGTGGGTGAATTCATGGCATCTCCAAGTAGATACTGCCTTTATAGACCCTGGGTGCGGCCGCTCACAATGACATTGGACAAACGGCAGCGCTTATAAGCGCCCCCAGGGCCGGGCTGCGCCCAGCCCGCCCCCCGTGGGGGTCAAGGAAACTTGGGGCGGCCCGGCGTTTCCTTGAGCGCTGTGTTCAGCTTGACCTGACCCCCGACCACTCCTCGCCGAGATCGTGGGCGATGGCGAACTGGTCGAGCACGCGCGCCAGGCTGGCGTCGACCATCGCTTCGATGCTGGCGGGCCGCAGATAGAACGCGGGCAGGGGCGGGAAAATGACGCCGCCCATTTCCGTGACGGCGGTCATATTGCGTAGATGGGCGAGGTTGAGCGGCGCCTCGCGCGGCAGCAGCACCAGCTTGCGGCGCTCTTTCAGGCACACGTCTGCCGCGCGGGTGATGAGGTTGTCGCAAAAACCGTGGGCAATGGCTGCCAGAGAGCGCATGGAGCAGGGCGCCACCACCATGCCCAAGGAGGAAAACGAGCCGCTGGCAATGGTCGCGCCGATGTCGCCGACGGGATGCACCACATCCGCCAGCGCCTCGACTGCCTTGCGGTCGAGGTCCATTTCCACCTTGAGGTTGAGCACGCCGGCGGCGGAAATCAGCAGATGCGTCTCAACGCCGCCGAGCCGCTGCAGATGTTGCAGCAGTCGCACGCCATAGACGATGCCCGTCGCTCCGGTCAGCGCCACGATGAGTCTTGGCCGGGTCATGGGAGCGGCGGGCTGAAGGGGGGCGTCAAGCGAATGTGAGTCAAACGAATGCGCGCTTATTTCAGGCTGCCCAGCAGAGCTTGCAGCTCGCCGCTTTGCGCCATCTCGGCCATGATGTCCGAGCCGCCGACGAATTCGCCCTTGACGTAAAGCTGCGGGATGGTGGGCCAGTTGGCGTATTCCTTGATGCCCTGGCGAATGCCTTCGTCCTGCAGCACGTCCACAGCCTTGATCTGGCTGACGCCGCACGACTTGAGCAACTGCACCGCGCGCCCTGAAAAACCGCACATGGGGAATTGCGGCGAGCCTTTCATGAACAGCACTACGTCGTTGTTCTTGACGATTTGATCAATTTGCTCTTGCACACTGGACATGGCGGCATTTCCTGGTTGATGTCGATCAAGCAATTTTAGAGGGCGGCCGGTTTTGTTGCGGACGGGAGCCTATTTCGAGAATCGCCGCAACCAGCCGCGACTATCCCGCCGCTCACCCGTTCGATACCGGCCAGATCACGTGCGCTGAACACCTTGCGATACCCGTGAGCCTCCAGCAAATCGCGCACGGCGGCCGCCTGATCGTAGCCATGCTCCAGCAGCAGACAGCCGTCGTCCCGCAGAAACCGGTCGGCCTGCGCAATGATCTGGTGCAGATCGCCCAGCCCGTCCGGGTTGGGATGCTGGCCGGTCAGCGCGAGGGCGGGTTCATGGCGCAAGGCGGGCAGATGCGGGTCGTGCGCAGCGATGTAAGGCGGGTTGGAAACAATGCAGTCGAAGCGCGCTGTCGTCGCCGGGGGTTGCAAGGCATCCCACCAGTTGGACTGGAGAAAGTGCACTTCGCCGCCTGCGCGTCGGGCATCGAGCAGCCGCTGCGCATTGCTTTGCGCCACGGCGAGCGCGGCAGCGCTGGCGTCCAAGGCCCAGACCCGCACATGCGGGCGGGCATGGGCGATGGCGATGGCAATCGCTCCGCTGCCGGTGCCCATATCGAGCACCGTGGGCGCGTGGGTGGCGGGCAGGGCGTCGAGATGGCGCAGGGAGAGTTCCACCAACAATTCGGTATCCGGGCGGGGAATGAGCACATCGGGGGTTACTTCGAAACTCAGGCCGAAAAACTCGCGCTCTCCCAGCACATAGGCCAGCGGTTCGCCGCCGAGCAGGCGCGTCGCCAGCGCCTGCAGCCGGGTCAGTTCGGCCGTCTCAAGCAGGCGTTCGGGATGGGCGGCTTGCTGGGCGCGGCTCCAGCCGAGTACGGCCTCGATGAGGGCCTGTGCGTCCAGCCGGGGTAGGCCGCAGGTTCGCGTCCAAGCGGCCAGATCGCGCGGCGCTGTCATCTCATGCTCCTAAGGCTGCTAGTTGCGCGGCCTGATCTTCGGTGCGCAGGGCGGTGAGCAGCTCGTCGAGGTCGCCGTCCAGGATGGCGTCGATTTTGTAGAGGGTGAGGTTGATGCGGTGCTCGCTGACCCGGCCCTGTGGAAAGTTGTAGGTGCGGATGCGGTCGGAGCGGTCGCCGCTGCCCACCAGGCTTTTGCGGGTGGCCGCTTCCTCCGCCTGCCGGGCCTGTCGTTCTCGCTCGGCCAGACGCGCGGCCAGTACCGACAGTGCGCGCGCCTTGTTGCGGTGCTGCGAGCGCTCGTCCTGACACTCCACGACCAGCCCGGTGGGCAGGTGGGTGATGCGTATGGCCGAGTCGGTCTTGTTGATGTGCTGCCCGCCCGCACCCGAGGCGCGAAAGGTGTCGATGCGCAAGTCGGAAGGATTAATCTGGATCGCCTGAGCCTCATCCATTTCGGGCATCACGGCCACGGTGGCCGCACTGGTATGAATGCGTCCCTGCGTCTCGGTCTTGGGCACACGCTGCACGCGGTGGCCGCCCGATTCGTATTTCAGCAGACCGTAGGCGCCTTCACCCGCGACGCGCAGAATCACTTCCTTGTATCCGCCGAGATCGCTCGGGCTCTCGCTGATCACTTCGGTCGCCCAGCGCTTGCGCTCGGCATAGCGCGCATACATGCGCAGCAAGTCGGCGGCGAACAGCGCGGACTCTTCACCCCCCGTCCCGGCCCGGATTTCCACGAACACGTTGCGGCTATCGTCCGGGTCGCGCGGCAACAAGGCGACCTGAAGCTGGGCTTCAAGCGCGTCGAGGGCAGCGCGTGCATCCTGAATTTCCTGCTGCGCCAGCTCCTTCATGTCAGGGTCGCTCAACAACGATTCCGCCTGCGACAGGTCTTCTGTTTTTGCCTTGTATTGCACATACAGCCCGACCACGGCTTGCAGCTCGGCCAGTTCCCGCGTCATGTTGCGAAAGCGCTGCAGATCCGCGGTGCAATCGGGTGCGGCAAGCAAGGCGTCAAGCTCGTCGGCCCGGCGTTGCATCTGCTCCAGTTTGTCCAGCAGGGAAGGTTTCATGGGGGATGTGGAACAGCCGCGCCTGAGTGCGCGGGCGGTAAACCGAAGGCGTTATAAAAAGAAGCGCCGGATTTGGAGGGCGCGGAGGACGCGCTAGACCTGCGAGTCAGAGGGGGAATCGGAATCGCGTCGGTGCGGGCACAGAAACACCCGCTCGACCGCCTGCGCCACGACTTGGCGATGAGACGGATCGCCCTGGTGCAGCGCGGTGAAGGCGCCGTGCAGGAATTTGTGCGACAGGCCCCGCGCGAGTGCGTCCAGCACGGCCTCGGGCGACTCGCCCCGAGCCAGCAGACGTCGGGCGCGTTCGACCTCGTGCGTCTGCCACTGTTCGCTTTGCGACTGCAGTCGTTGAATGAGGGGCACCTGCGAGCGCAGATCAAGCCATTCGAGAAAACCATGCACCCGGTTTTCGATAATGGCCTCGGCCTGTTCGATCGCGGCCTGGCGCTTCTCCGTATTGCTGCGCACCAATGCAGACAGATCGTCGACCGAATACAAATAGACATCGCGCAGTTGCGCGACCTCGGGCTCAATGTCGCGCGGTACGGCCAGATCGACCATGACCATGGGTTTGTGCCGCCGCTGTTTGATGCTGCGTTCAACCGCGCCCAGACCGATGATCGGCAGGCTGCTGGCGGTGCTGGTCACGACCACATCAAATTCGCCCAGCCGCTGCGGCATGTCGGTCAGCCGAATGGCTTCCGCCCCGAACCGCTGTGCCAGATGGGCGCCGCGCTCCACGGTGCGATTGGCGATCACCATGCTCTTGGGATGGTGCGCGGAAAAATGCGTGGCCACAAGTTCGATCATGTCGCCCGCGCCGATGAACAACACGCGACACTCCTGAAGGCTCTCGAACACAGTTTGTGCCAGGTGCACGCTGGCTGCTGCCATGCTGACCGAATGAGCGCCGATTTCCGTATTGGTGCGTACCTCTTTGGCCACGGAAAAAGTTCGCTGAAACATCTGGTTCAGCGTGCTGCCCAGAGCGCCCGAATCCGAGGCGACCCGCACCGCTTCCTTCATCTGCCCCAGAATCTGCGGCTCGCCGAGCACCATGGAGTCCAGACCGCTGGCCACACGGAAGGCGTGTCGAACGGTACCGTCTTGTACCAGGCGATAACTATGGTCGGCCAGATCATCGAACTGCACTTGGCGCTCGGTGGACAGCCAGTGCAATAGGGCATCACGCGGGTCGCTTTCGGCCGCGCAATAGATTTCAGTGCGGTTGCAGGTCGATAGAATGGCCGCTTCGATGGGGCCATTTCGGCGCCCGTTCAGCATGTTCACCTTCAGCCGTTGAAGCGCGTCTACCAAGGTATCGGCAGAAAACGCCAGCCGCTCGCGTACCCCGACGGGTGCGGTTTGGTGGTTGAGTCCGATGGCAGCGAGCAACATAATCAGATCGTGATTTTAAGAACTGTCGCGACTTTGAGCGACTGATCTTGATCAAACCAAGAATGCGCTTGGGGCCTTCAAAGGTGACATTGTCCACCATTAAACGACCTGGTGCATCGGTGCAAACAGCAGGTTTCGCGTATTGCTGACGTTCTTCCCGCACGATTTCTTCGAGAATTTTCATGCTCCCCCTCTTTTTATCGTGGCTGATCCAGACAAGCCTCATGCCCTTGTTTGTGGGCGCCTTGACCGGGGGATTGGCGCACCTGGCCTGGGGAGGTGGCTGCGCCGCCAGTTGGGGACGCCGAGCGAGTTGGGCGGCGATCGGTGCGCTGCTGTTGCATCTCGTACTCGTGGGGGGCGGATTGCTTCGCGAAGGATCGATCTGGGATTACGCTGCCGTACTGCTGGCGGCCACTCTCATCAGTGCTGTCGCTTGCCGGGGTGGCCGCGTCACCAAACGCTCTTGAGCATCAAAGGCGGAAGGTCGCGAAAAAGGAGTTGACAACGGCTTTGCGCCCTTGCATAATTCAATGCTTCGCCGTTTTGCAGCTCTTTAAAGGGTGCAGAGAAGCGCGAAGCCAGCCGATGTTCGTGATGCTGCGAGTTGGCGCACGGCGGCTGCTGAACAAAAACTGAGCAACACAGATCAATTCCCGCACCAGGGAGCCAAGACTGGCGCATTTTTTGCGACTAAGTTGGGTGAAGGAAACTACATGATTCAGACGCAATCCAGACTGGATGTCGCCGACAATACGGGCGCCAAATCCGTCATGTGCATCAAGGTGCTGGGCGGCTCCAAGCGCCGCTACGCCGGCGTGGGCGACATCATCAAGGTCAGCATCAAAGAGGCTGCCCCGCGCGGTCGCGTGAAAAAAGGTGAGGTTTACAGTGCCGTCGTGGTGCGTACCGCCAAGGGTGTCCGTCGTGCGGACGGCTCCTTGATCAAGTTCGATGGCAATGCGGCCGTGCTGCTCAATGCCAAACTCGAGCCCATCGGTACGCGCATTTTCGGCCCGGTGACGCGTGAACTGCGTACCGAGCGCTTCATGAAGATCGTGTCTCTGGCGCCTGAGGTTCTTTGAGCCCTGCTCTGAGCTGTCGAAAAAGGATTTGTGATGAACAAGATTCGCAAAGATGACGAAGTGATTGTCATTGCTGGCAGCGACAAGGGTCGCCGCGGCAAAGTGGCGGCTCGTGTGGATGCCGACCATATCGTGGTCGAGGGTGTGCATACGGTCAAGAAGAATGTGCGCCCCAATCCGATGAAGGGCGAGGCGGGTGGTGTGGTGTCCCGCGACCTGGCGATTCATCAAAGCAATGTGGCTATTTACAACCCCGCGACCGGCAAGGCGGATCGCGTCGGCTTCAAGACTCTGGGTGATGGCGCCAAAGTGCGCGTCTTCAAATCCAGTGGCGAGCAGATCAAGGGCTGACCGGAGGATTTATGTCGCGCCTGCAGACGATTTATAAAGACAAAGTCGTGCCCGAATTGATGGCCAAGTTTGGCTACAAGTCGGTCATGGAAGTGCCCCGCCTGACCAAGGTGACACTCAATATGGGTGTGTCCGAGGCGGTGGCTGATAAAAAAGTGATGGAGCACGCGGTGGGTGATCTCACCAAGATCGCGGGCCAAAAGCCGGTTGTCACCAGGTCGCGCAAGGCGATTGCCGGATTCAAAATCCGCGAAGACCTGCCTATCGGCTGCATGGTGACCTTGCGTGGTGGTCGCATGTACGACTTCCTCGATCGTTTTGTGACTATCGCCCTGCCGCGTGTACGCGATTTCCGCGGCATCTCCGCGCGTGCTTTCGACGGTCGTGGCAACTACAACATCGGGGTCAAAGAGCAGATCATCTTCCCGGAAATCGAGTACGACAAGATCGATGCGCTGCGCGGTCTGAATATCAGCGTGACCACGACGGCGAAAACCGACGAGGAGTGCAAGGCCTTGCTCGCCGCGTTCCGCTTCCCTTTCAAGAACTGAAGAATCATCATGGCGAAACTGTCCCTGATCAACCGCGAAAAGAAGCGCGAAGACTTGGTTGCAAAATTTGCATCGAAGCGCGCTGAACTGCAGGCCATCGTTGATGACGCCTCCAAGTCTTTTGAAGAGCGCTACGAGGCGCGCTTGAAGATTCAGCAGATGCCGCGCAATTCCAGTCCAACCCGGCTGCGCAATCGCTGCGCCATCACCGGTCGCCCGCGTGGGACGTTCCGCCAGTTCGGGTTGTCGCGCAGCAAGATTCGCGAGCTGGCGTTCCGCGGGGAAATCCCCGGCGTGACCAAATCCAGCTGGTAATCGGTCACACAGACAAGTTGAGTTCGGTTGTCACGTATCGATTATTGCGTTGCTTGCCGACTAGACGCCAAAAGTTTTTAGGAGAGTATTGATGAGCATGAGTGATCCCATCGCCGACATGCTGACGCGTATTCGTAACGCGCAGATGGTCGAGAAGGCGAAGGTAACGATGCCAGCTTCCAAGATCAAAGCTGCAATCGCTCAGGTCCTGCACGAAGAGGGCTATATCGACGGCTTCAATATCCGTCGTGAGAGTGATGCCAAGGCGAATCTTGAGATTTCGTTGAAGTACTACGCGGGCAAACCGGTGATCGAGCGTCTTGAGCGCGTCAGTCGCCCGGGCCTGCGCGTCTATCGCGGCAAAGAAGCCATTCCCCAAGTGATGAATGGCCTGGGCGTTGCCATCGTTTCGACTCCCCGTGGGCTGATGACCGACCGCAAGGCGCGTCAAGTCGGCGTGGGTGGCGAAGTTCTCTGCTACGTCGCTTAAGGAGAGAACGGACATGTCACGTATTGCCAAATATCCGGTTGCAGTGCCGGCAGGTGTTGAGGTCAGCCTCAGTGCCGAGACTATCGCCATCAAGGGCGGGCTCGGCAAGCTGGAGCGTGCCCAATACGCCGGCGTGCGGATCGCCCAAGAAAATGGGGAACTGACTTTCGCGCCGGCCGACGAGTCTCGTGAGTCGCATGCCATGTCGGGAACCATGCGTGCCCTGGTTGCGGGCATGGTGCACGGCGTGTCCAAGGGTTTTGAGCGCAAGCTCACCCTGGTTGGTGTGGGCTTCAAGGCTCAGGCTCAAGGCGCCAAGTTGAATCTCTCGTTGGGTTTTTCCCATCCCATCGTCAAGGACATGCCTGAGGGCATCAAGGTCGAAACGCCGACTCCCACCGAGATCGTCATCAAGGGTGTGGATAAGCAACTCGTTGGCCAGATCGCTGCCGAAGTTCGTGCCTATCGTCCGCCTGAGCCCTACAAGGGCAAGGGTGTGCGTTACGCCGACGAAGTGGTGGTGATCAAGGAAACCAAGAAGAAGTAAGGGCCAGGATCATGATCAGCAAAAACATTTCCCGCTTGCGCCGTGCCCAGGCAACTCGCCGCCGTATCGCGCGTCTGCGTGTGGTTCGTCTGTCGGTGCATCGCACCAATCAGCATATTTACGCCAACATCATTTCCGCCGAGGGCGACCGCGTGCTCGCCTCTGCATCAACCGTGGAAGCGGAAGTTCGCGGACAACTGGGCGGGCATGGCGGCAACCTGGCAGCCGCGGTTGCCGTGGGCACCCGTATTGCCGAGAAGGCCAAGGCGGCCGGCATCGACACCGTCGCTTTCGACCGTTCGGGTTTTCACTTTCATGGGCGCGTCAAGGCGCTCGCTGAGGCTGCGCGTGAAGCCGGCCTGAAGTTCTGAGAACGAGCACATCATGGCTAAAGTTCAAAACAAGTTTTCCAACGAAGCGCGCGACGATGGTCTGCGCGAGAAGATGATTGCGGTCAACCGCGTCACCAAAGTCGTCAAGGGCGGTCGTATTCTCGGTTTCGCCGCCTTGACCGTGGTGGGCGACGGCGATGGCCGCATCGGCATGGGTAAAGGCAAGGCGCGTGAAGTGCCTGTGGCCGTTCAAAAGGCCATGGAGCAAGCGCGTCGCAATATGGTGAAAGTGCCCCTGAAGGGCGGCACGCTGCACCACAAGGTGATGGGCCAGCATGGTGCTTCGAACGTCATGATGCTGCCTGCTGTGCAGGGTACGGGCATCATCGCGGGTGGCCCAATGCGCGCCATGTTCGAAGTGCTAGGGGTGACCGACATTGTGGCTAAGAGCCACGGTTCGTCCAACCCGTACAACATGGTCCGCGCAACGCTCGACGCCTTGACTAATATGAACTCCGCTCAGGAGATCGCCATGAAGCGTGGCAAGACCGTTGAAGAAATTCTGGGTTGAACATCATGAGTGACAAGAAAACCATCAAGGTCAAGCTGGTTCGCAGCGTGATCGGCACGCGCGATTCGCATCGTGCGACGGTGCGTGGCCTCGGTCTGCGCAAGCTGGGCAGCGTGCGTGAGCTAGAAGACACGGCTGCCGTGCGTGGCATGGTCCGCAAGGTCAGTTATCTGGTTGAAATCTGCGAATAAAGCCGATTCAGATCGGGCGCAAACCAGCGGCTGATCCAGCTTCGGTTTGCGCGCAACAGCAGAATTTGTGAAATTCGCGATTAGTGAGATTCAATATGCAACTCAACACCATCAAACCCGCCGCTGGCGCCAAGCACGCCAAGCGCCGCGTTGGCCGCGGAATTGGATCGGGTCTCGGTAAGACCGCGGGCCGCGGTCACAAGGGCCAAAAATCGCGTTCCGGCGGTTTCCACAAGGTGGGCTTCGAAGGCGGTCAAATGCCCTTGCAGCGCCGCCTGCCCAAGCGCGGCTTCAAGTCGCCGATTGCGCGCTACAGCGCGCAGGTCACTCTGGCTGATCTGAACCGCATGCAGGAAGACGAAATCGACATGCTCACGCTCAAGGCTCACGGACTGGTGCCTGATCTGTCGCGTACCGTCAAGGTTATAGCTTCGGGTCAGATCGCTCGCGCTGTCAAACTACAGGGCATTCTGGCAACCAAGGGCGCCCGCAGCGCCATCGAGGCGGCCGGCGGAAGCATCGCCGAAGTCGCAGCAGCCTGAACGGACGTCTCGACATGGCCAGCACAGGCGTGACTCAGCAGGGCAAGTACGGCGACCTCGGTCGTCGTCTGCTGTTCCTGCTCGGCGCACTGGTGGTGTACCGCATTGGTGCACACATCCCTGTGCCCGGAATCGATCCGACGCATCTGCAACAACTTTTCCAGAACAATTCGAGCGGCATTTTGGGCCTGTTCAATATGTTCTCAGGTGGAGCGCTGGCACGTTTCACGGTATTTGCGCTGGGGATCATGCCGTATATCTCGGCGTCGATCATCATGCAATTGCTCACTTATGTGGTGCCCTCGCTCGAAGCCCTCAAAAAGGAAGGTGAGGCAGGGCGGCGCAAGACGACACAATACACGCGCTATTTCACTTTGGTGCTGGCGCTTTTTCAGTCCTTCGGTATTGCAGTGGCGCTGCAGGCTTCCCCTGGCCTGGTCATCAGTCCTGGCATCGGTTTTCAGCTATCTGCCGTGCTGACCCTGACCTCTGGCACCATGTTTCTGATGTGGCTGGGTGAGCAAATCACCGAGCGTGGTCTGGGGAATGGTATTTCCATCATTATTTTCTCGGGTATTGTGGCTGGTTTGCCTTCCGCGATCGCCGGGCTGATGGAGTTGGTCAGTACAGGCGCGATGAGTGTATTGGTGGCGCTGTTCGTATTAGCCATCGTGGTGCTGGTGACCTATTTCGTGGTATTTGTCGAGCGGGGTCAGCGCAAGATTCTGGTGAACTACGCGCGGCGGCAGGTGGGCAATAAGGTGTATGGTGGACAAAGCTCGCATCTGCCCCTGAAGTTGAATATGGCAGGCGTGATTCCACCGATTTTTGCATCGTCCATTATTTTGCTTCCCGCAACGGCAGTGAGCTGGTTTGGTGCTGCCAAAGGTATGGGCTGGTTGAAGGATATTGCCGGTGCGCTTTCGCCAGGGCAGCCGCTCTACATTCTGTTGTACGCCACTGCGATCATTTTCTTTGCTTTTTTCTACACGGCCTTGGTTTTCAATAGCCGTGAAACTGCCGATCAGCTCAAAAAAGGCGGCGCGTTCATTCCTGGCATTCGGCCAGGGGAGCAGACCGCCAAATTCATCGACAAGGTGCTGATGCGCCTGACGTTGGTGGGGGCGATTTACATCACTTTGGTTTGCCTGCTGCCGGAGTTTCTTGTATTGAAATACAATGTGCCGTTCAGTTTTGGTGGAACTTCGCTGCTGATCATTGTGGTGGTCACCATGGATTTCATGGCGCAAGTGCAAGCTTATGCCATGTCGCATCAGTACGATGCCCTGCTGAAAAAAGCCAATTTCAAATCGGGTCTTGGCGGGGTGCGTTAACGGAGTTTTATGGCCAAGGACGATGTCATTCAGATGCAGGGGGAGATTCTCGAAAATCTCCCGAACGCAACCTTCCGCGTCAAGCTGGAAAACGGCCACACGGTTTTGGGGCATATTTCCGGAAAAATGCGCATGCATTACATCCGCATTCTTCCGGGAGACAAGGTCACGGTTGAGCTGACGCCCTACGATTTGTCACGTGCGCGGATTGTGTTCCGCGCCAAGTAATAGCAAGAGAGGATCATCATGAGAGTGAGCGCATCGGTTAAAAAAATGTGCCGTAATTGCAAGATTATTCGTCGCAAAGGTGTTGTGCGTGTGATTTGCACCGACCCGCGTCACAAGCAGCGCCAGGGTTGAGCCCAAATCATTTTTTGAAGTTCGAGGTATTCAATGGCACGTATTGCTGGTATTAACATTCCGCCACATCAACACTCCGAAATCGGCCTCACGGCGATTTACGGCATTGGTCGCACCACCGCGCGCGCCATTTGTGATGCTTCGGGCGTTCCCTACAACAAGCGGATCAAGGATCTGTCCGACGCCGATCTGGAGAAGGTGCGCGAAGCCATTGGCAAGCTCACCATCGAGGGTGACCTGCGTCGCGAGATCTCCGTCAACATCAAGCGCCTGATGGATCTGGGTTGCTATCGTGGCTTCCGCCATCGTCGCGGCCTGCCCGTGCGTGGTCAGCGCACCCGCACCAATGCCCGCACCCGCAAGGGACCGCGCAAGGGCAGCATCACGCTGAAGAAATAAGTAAGGAACATCGCAAATGGCTAAACCGTCTTCCCAAAACTCCGCAGCCCAGCGCGCACGCAAGAAGGTTCGCAAGAACGTCTCTGACGGCATTGCGCACGTTCACGCGTCGTTCAACAACACCATCATCACCATCACCGACCGTCAGGGCAACGCGCTGTCGGCATCGTCTTCGGGTGCGCAAGGCTTTAAGGGTTCGCGCAAATCCACCCCGTTTGCGGCGCAGGTTGCTGCCGAGCAGGCGGGCCGTGTGGCGCTGGAATACGGCATCAAGAACCTGGAAGTCTTCATCAAAGGCCCGGGCCCGGGGCGTGAGTCGTCGGTGCGCGCACTGAACAACCTCGGCATCAAGGTCACGCTCATCGAAGATGTGACGCCGATCCCGCACAACGGCTGCCGTCCGCCGAAGCGTCGCCGCGTCTGATTTTGTTGATAGGTTTTGTCGGCAGGTTTTGTTGAATTTTTGTTGCACTGATTTGTAGAACTATCCCCGCGCCCTTTGGTCGTCTAGTCGGCCCTGGGCGCGTTTTCAAGCCCACTGCCCGATTGTTCGGGCTCCCATGCAATTCACGGCATGGCAGTATTGAAAGGAATTCCAAGTGGCTCGTTTTATTGGCGCCAAAGGCAAACTCACCCGCCGCGAAGGCGCAGACCTCTTTCTCAAGAGCGCACGCCGCGGTATCGACTCCAAGGTCAAGCTCGAAACTAAACCGGGTCAGCACGGCCGCACTTCTGGTGCCCGCACGTCCGACTACGGCAAGCAACTGCGTGAAAAGCAGAAGGTCAAGCGGATGTATGGCGTGCTTGAGCGCCAATTCCGCCGCTATTACGAAGAAGCGCAACGCCGCTCTGGCAATACCGGCACCAATCTGCTGATGCTGCTGGAATCGCGCCTGGACAATGTGGTGTATCGCATGGGTTACGGCTCGACCCGCGCTGAAGCGCGCCAGTTGGTCAGCCATCGCTCGATCACTGTCAACGGCAAGGTGTTGAATATCCCCTCGGCGCTGGTGAAGACGGGCGATGTGATCGCGGTGCGTGAAAAGTCGCGCAATCAGGCCCGCATCCAGGAATCTGTGAAACTGGCTGAGTCGAATGGTTTCCCTGCCTGGGTGCAGGTGGATGGCGCCAAGATGGAAGGCGTCTTTAAGAAGGCCCCGGACCGCGATGAATTTGGCAACGACATCAACGAGTCGCTGATCATCGAGTTGTACTCGCGTTAATTTTTATCCACGCCCCGGACTCCCGGGGTGTGTTCGTGCCTTGCCAACGCTGGCAGCGGCCGCTCACCTCAGCCTTATCCGCGTAACGTGCGGAGGGTATTGAACAGGAAGCCTTATGCAAACTGCACTTCTTCGCCCCAAGTCGATTCAGGTCGAATCTCTCGGTCACAACCGTTCCAAAGTGGTGCTCGAACCTTTCGAGCGCGGCTACGGACACACCCTTGGCAACGCGCTGCGCCGCGTCATGCTGTCGTCGCTGGTCGGTTATGCGCCGACCGAGGTCAGCATCAACGGCGTGCTCCACGAGTACTCTGTGGTCGACGGCCTGCAGGAAGATGTGATCGGCGTGCTGCTCAACCTCAAAGGCGTGGTGCTCAAGCTGCACAACCGTGACGAAGTCACCCTGTCGCTGCGCAAGGAAGGCGAAGGCGTGGTGACTGCGGCTGATATTCAGACGCCTCACGATGTCGAGATCGTCAACCCGGATCACGTGATCGCGCATCTGTCGCAAGGCGGCAAGCTCGACATGCAGATCAAGGTCGAAAAGGGTCGTGGCTACGTCCCCGGCACCCTGCGTAATTTCGGCGAAGAAGGCGGCAAGAGCATTGGTCATATCGTGCTCGACGCTTCGTTCTCGCCGGTGCGCCGCGTCAGCTATGCCGTGGAAAGCGCCCGCGTGGAGCAGCGAACCGATCTGGACAAGCTGGTCATGGAAATCGAGACCAACGGCGTGATCAGCGCGGAAGAAGCCATTCGTTCGTCAGCGCGCATTCTGGTTGAGCAGTTGTCGGTGTTCGCCAGCCTGGAAGGCGCCGAGACGACCGAGGCCGCCGAGGCGGCTGCGGGTGGACAGACCTACGATCCGATCCTGCTGCGCCCGGTTGACGAGCTCGAACTGACGGTACGTTCGGCCAACTGCCTCAAGGCCGAGAACATCTATTACATCGGCGACCTGATTCAGCGTAGCGAAACCGAACTGCTCAAGACCCCCAACCTGGGCCGCAAGTCGCTCAACGAAATCAAGGAAGTGCTCGCCGCGCGCGGGCTGACGCTGGGCATGAAGCTCGACAACTGGCCGCCCAGCGGCTTGGACAAGCGCTGAGCGAACCTCGTTGATCAATCTCGTTGATTACAAGCTTTTTGATGACAAGTTTCGCCGGGTGGAGTACCCGGCAGTGCAGGGCCAGTACCTGATCCGGCTGGCCTAATTCATAAGGAAAGGAAAGCACCATGCGTCACGGAAACGGACTTCGCAAACTCAATCGCACCTCCAGCCATCGCAAGGCCATGTTTCGCAACATGGCCAATTCGCTGATCGAGCACGAGGCCATCAAAACCACGCTGCCCAAGGCCAAGGAATTGCGCGCCGTGGTCGAGCCCCTGATCACCCTGGGTAAAAAGCCCTCGCTGGCCAATCGCCGTCTGGCGTTTGACCGCCTGCGCAACCGGGACTCTGTGGCCAAGCTGTTCAACGTGCTCGGTCCCCGTTATCAGACTCGTCCGGGCGGTTATACGCGCACCCTGAAGTTCGGCTTCCGCGTGGGTGACAACGCGCCGATGGCTCTGATCGAACTCGTTGACCGGCCCGATGTGGACGCCGCGCCGGCCGAAGACAAGTCGGAATAAGTCAGGCGGAACCTTAAAGTATCGGCGGGCCCTCTCGCCGTCAACCTGAAAAAGCGCCAGCAGTTGCTGGCGTTTTTCATGGCCAAAGCAGTTTTCACAGCGAGCCCGTAGCATGTCCCCCATGCCAGAAAGCACTGCCCGCCTGCCCGATACACCCGCACCCTCCGTGCTGCTTGAACTCGATCAGGTCTATAAAAGCTATGGGCAGCTGCAGGTGGTCGATGGCCTGAGTCTGCGGCTGTCGCGCGGCGAGTGTTACGGCATCATCGGCCCTAACGGCGCCGGAAAAACCACCACCATTCAGCTTTGCCTCGGCCTGGCGCGGCCTGATCGCGGGCAGATTCGGCTGATGGGGCAGCCCGTGCCGCAGGCGGCCCGGCAGGCCCGCCTGCGTGTGGGGGTGGTGACGCAGTTCGACAGCCTCGATCCCGACTTCACGGTGGAAGAAAACCTGTTGGTCTTTGGTCGTTACTTCGGCTTGCGCGACGCCGAGTTGCGTCCGCGTCTGCCGCAGTTGCTGGCGTTCGCCGCGCTCGAATCAAAAGCGCGGGCGCGCATCAGCGAGTTGTCCGGGGGCATGCGGCGGCGGCTGAGTCTGGCACGCGCGCTGGTCAATGATCCGGACCTGATCTTTCTGGACGAGCCGACCACCGGCCTCGATCCGCAGGCCCGCCACCTGATCTGGGAGCGCCTCAAAGTGCTGACCGCGCAAGGCAAATCGCTGCTGCTGACGACGCATTTCATGGACGAGGCCGAACGCCTGTGTCATCGCATTCTGGTGCTCGACCACGGCCGCCGCATCGCGGAAGACACGCCCCGCGGTTTGATCGCCGCCCAGGTCGAAGCCGAAGTCATCGAGATGGACGGCGAGGGGCTCGACGCCGCAGAGCAGTTGCTGCGCCCGCATGTGCAACGCATGGAGCGCAGCGGAGATGGTTTGTTCGCCTACATGACGCACGGCGCCGAGGCCTTGCGCGCGCTGGAGGCGCTGCCTGGCCTGAGGGTTTTGCACCGCCGCGCCAATCTCGAAGACGTTTTCCTCAAACTCACCGGGCGGCAACTGCGCGATTGACTACGCGCGCGCCCGATCTGCCGATGCACCATGTCTGATCTCACTCTGCTCGAGCGCCACAGGTGGCGCTTCTTCCCTATTTGGCAGCGCAACTTTCTGGTGTGGAAGAAGCTCGCCATTCCCAGCCTGATCGGCAATATCGCGGAGCCTCTGATCACCCTTTTGGCCTTTGGGTTTGGCGTGGGCGCCCTGGTCGGCACGGTACATGGCGTGCCCTACATCCAGTTTCTCGCTTCCGGCGCGATCTGCATGAGCGTGATGATGGCCGCGAGTTTCGAGGCGCTATATTCCGCGTTTTCACGCATGCATGTGCAAAAAACCTGGGACGCCATCCGCGTCACCCCCACCTCTCTCGACGACGTGCTGCTGGGTGAACTCACCTGGGCGGCGAGCAAGTCCGTGTTCAGCGGCGTGGCCATTCTTGCGGTCATCGTGGTCCTGGGCATCAGCCGGCAGTGGACGCTGCTCATCGCGCTGCCCTTGCTGCTGCTCACCGGGCTGGTGTTTTCCGCCATCGGTCTCATCGTCAACGCCAAGGCGCGCGGTTATGATTTTTTCACCTACTACTTCACCCTGGTGCTCACGCCGATGACGTTTCTGTCCGGCGTTTATTTTCCGCTGACCGCGCTGACGCAGCCGCTGCAGTGGCTGGCGCAGGTGCTGCCCCTGAACGCCGCAGTCGAACTGGTGCGCCCGCTGTTTTTCGGACAATTCGACCCGAAGGCGGGGCTGCATCTGGCCGTGCTGGTGTTTGATTTGCTGCTGGCTTGGTGGGTGGCGCGCACGCTGACGCAGAGACGCTTTCGGGCCTGAGAGCCCCCCAGCGTCGATGCCGGGTAATTCAGCGAGTGCAGCAGGGCAAGCCCTAAGGCATTCAAATATGCCACTGGACTTATATTTCAACTTCCACGCGATGCGCGACGCCTGACGGGCTGTCAGGATTTCACGCGGCACGCGACCAAACGATAAGACAAGGGAGACCGTTCATGCGCCACAGCATTCCATCCACTTCGCGAGCACCGCGTTTCTGGGCAGGGCTCAGTCGTGCTCTGCTGGGCTTTTTCCTGGTCTGGGCCGGCGTTTTGCAGCCCGTGGCGCACGCTCAGCAGGCCGATTTCCTGCCCCCGGACGAAGCCTTCCAGTTCACCGCCAAAGTGCAGGATGCCAAGACGGTGCTGCTGCAGTTCAAGGCGCACGACGGGTATTACCTGTACCAGGAGCGGTTTCATTTCGAGTCGCAGACACCGGGCGTGGAACTCGGCAAGCCAGAATTTCCTCCGGCGCACAAAATTTTCGATAAGAACCTCGGCCACGAGGTGTTTCACTACCGCGGACTAGTGCCGATTCCCCTGCCCGTGCTCAAGGCACCGGCCACCTTCAAGATGTTGGTGACTTATCAGGGCTGCGCCGACGCGGGGCTTTGCTATCCGCCAATCGAAAAGCTCGCCACCGTCAGTCTTAGCGGGTTTGGCGGCAACGGAACGGTGAGCATTTCCGAACCCGATGACGAAAGCGGTAGCGCACCCGCGGCAAGCGGCAGCGGAGCCAGCGGCTTGGTACAGGGCTTGATGGCTGGCGCCAGCGCAGCACAACCGGCGGCGGCCTCGGCCTCTGCCACGACCGCGCCAGCTCCGGCTGCAACGGCATCGGCCGTCGCCGCCTCGGCTGCTGCGGCCGCTGTCGCCCAGGGTGGCGACTCGTCGCGCATTGGTCAGGCGCTGGCGTCGGGCAGCCTGCTCAGCATCATTCCCATGTTCCTGGTGTTCGGTCTGCTGCTGGCCTTCACGCCTTGCGTGCTGCCGATGATTCCCATTCTGTCGAGCATCATCGTGGGGCAGGGTGACAAAGTGTCCCGGGGGCGCGGCTTCGCCCTGGCCGTGGCTTATTCGCTGGGCATGGCCATTGTGTACACGGCCTTTGGCGTGGCGGCCGGTCTGCTGGGCCAAGGGCTGGCGGCCTCGTTGCAGAACCCCTGGGTGCTGTCGGTCTTCGCCTTGTTGCTCGTGGTGCTGTCGCTGTCGATGTTCGGTTTCTACGAACTGCAAGTGCCCAGCAGTCTGCAGAGCAAGTTGTCATCCACCTCCGACAAGATGCAGGGCGGACACTTCGCCGGGGTTTTCATCATGGGCGGCATTTCGGCGCTCATCGTCGGGCCTTGCGTGGCCGCGCCGCTGGCCGGGGCGCTGCTCTACATCAGCCAGACCGGCAACGCGCTCATCGGTGGGGTGGCGCTGTTCTCGCTGGCGGCGGGCATGAGCGTGCCCTTGCTGCTGGTCGGTCTGGGCGCGGGCACTTTGCTGCCCAAGGCGGGCGGATGGATGGATGGCGTCAAGGCCTTTTTCGGTGTGCTGCTCATCGCCACCGCGCTGTACATGATCGCCCCGGTTCTGCCGACCTGGCTGCTGATGGTGCTGTGGGCGCTGCTTTTGCTCATCAGCGCCAGCTTCCTGCGAGTGTTTGACCGGCTGCCCGATGAGGTTTCCGGCTGGAAGCGGCTGTTCAAGGGCTTTGGTGTGGCGTTGGCCGTGGCGGGCGCGGCGCTGATTGTCGGTCTGGCGGCGGGCAACCGTAATCTGCTGCAGCCGCTCGCCGGGCTGGGCGGCGGCACAGCGGGGGCGGTGAGCGCCGCGCCTGCGGTGCAGTTTCAGCGCATTCACACGGTGGCTGATCTCGACCGTGTGGTCGCCAGCAGCAGCAAGCCCGTGATGCTCGACTTCTACGCCGATTGGTGCGTGTCGTGCAAGGAAATGGAGCACTTCACCTTCACCGATCCCGCAGTGGCGCAACAGTTGGCGGGCTTTACGCTGATTCAGGCCGACGTGACGAACAACACCGCTGACGACAAGGCGTTGCTCAAGCGTTTCCAACTGTTCGGCCCGCCGGGCATCATCTTTTTCAAGAGCGGCAAGGAAGTGGGCCGCGTGGTGGGCTTCGAGGATGCCAAGACCTTCCTGGCGTCGATGAAGCGCGCGGGGGTTTGAGCGCGGTTTCGACGCTTGGCAGAGATTCAGTGCGCTGTGCTGCGGCAGTGTGCCGCGCGCACTGCGCTGATCCACTGCTGCCAGACCGGGTTCGGTGTCCAGATTTGCGACATCGGCCACGACGCTTGTTCTTCAGTTTCGCCACGAATGAGCAGGCGGTAGAGATAGACGAAGGCCGAGGCCCGCATATTTTTTGCGCAATGCAGCCAGACAGGTTGTTGCCCGAGCGCAGCCATCACCCCGGCGAACTGCTCAAACTGCACAGGTTTCGGCGCGCCCCACAGCACCGGGATGTGCACATAGTTCATTCCTAAGGCCGTCACCTGCTCGGCTTCGCCGGACAAGACCTTGGAAGACGTCGGCAGCGCGAGGTTGATGACCGTGGCCACGCCCAGAGCAGGCAGGCGGGCAATGTCGGCGACGCTGAGCTGGCCCGAGCACCAAAGACCTTCGAATGCCGCGAAGGTGTTTTCGGCGTCAAAGCGCAGCGGCGCTGACTCGCTCACGCTGCGGCTACCTCCACCAGGCAGTCGTAGAAGCACGGCCCATTGCCCAGATCGGTCAGGCGCTGGTGGGTGAGGGCATTGACGTTGTTGCCATCGGCGTAGAGCTTGCGCCACCAGATGCCTAAAGCGACGATCTGGCCAGGGCGGGTGCGCGAGCTCAGGCGGGCGCGGGTGAGGGTGGCGCCGCGGTCGTTGAAGGTGCGCACCATCTGGCCGTCGGCAATGCCGCGCGCTACAGCATCATCCGGGTGGAGCAGCAGCAGCGGTTCGCCTTCGAGATTGCGCAGGCTGTCGACGTTGACAAAGCTGGAGTTGAGGAAGTTGCGCGCCGGGGGCGAGATCATCGCCAGCGGGTAGCGCGTGGCAAGGTCTGGTGCAGAGGCGACAGATTCGTAGGGCAGCAGCACCTCGGGCAAGGGGTCGCGCCCGGCATCCGCTTCGCGTTGTGACCAGAATTCGCACTTGCCCGAAGGCGTGGGAAAGCCGCCCTGCGCAAACGGCGCGGCGGCGCCGGGCAGCTTGGCCCAGCCGCTGGCCCGCAATTGCTTCCAGGTGATGCCACCGTTGCGCGGATCGGGGGCGATGGCTTGCGCTGCGATCTGCTCATCGCTCTCGGCAAAGCAGGGGTCGGTGTAGCCCATGCGCGCGGCCAGTAACCGGAAGATTTCGGTATTCGGCTTGACCTGCCCCAGCGGGGCGATGGCGGCGTTGTTCGCCATCCAGTAGCGATGGCCGTAGGCCTTGTGCACGTCGAGATGTTCGAGCTGGGTGGTGGCGGGCAGCAGGTAGTCGGCGTAGTCGGCGGTATCGGTCTGGAAGTGCTCCAGCACCACGGTGAACAGATCGTCGCGGGCGAACCCGGCGCGCACCTTGTCACCTTCGGGCGCAACCGCGAGCGGATTGCTGTTGTAGACGATCACGGCTTCGACTTTCGGGCCGAATTCGGCTGAGCCCGGCCGCAGCAGATCGTCGCCGATGGTCACCATATTGAGGGTGCGCGGGGCGCGTCCGGCCAGCAGATCGGGACGTTCCAGCGCGGCGCCGTTGGCGGCGAAATGACTGGAGCTCGACATCAGCAGCCCGCCGGCATCGTGCCGCCAGGCGCCCACGAGCGCCGGCAGGCAGGCAATGGCGCGCACCGCATTGGCGCCGCCGCGCACGCGCTGCAGGCCGTAGTTCATGCGGATGGCCGCCGGGGTGAGCGTGCCGTAGTCGCGCGCCAGTTGGCGAATTTGCTCGGCGGGCACACCGCAGACCAAGGCGGCGCGCTCGGGCGGCCACTCCAGCGCGCGTTCGCGCAGGGCGTCGAAGCCCACGGTGTGCTGCGCGATGTAGTCGTGATCGAGCCAGTCGTGCGCAATGAGTTCGTGCATCAAGGCATAGGCCAGCGCGGCGTCGGTGCCGGGGCGCAGTTGCACATGGTCGTGGCACTTCTCGGCGGTGTCGTTGCGCCAGGGGTCGATGCACACCAGCTTGGCGCCATTGCGTTTGGCGCGCTGCGCGTAAGTCCAGAAATGCAGATTGCTGGTGATGCTGTTGCTGCCCCAGATGAGGATGAGCTTGCTGTGTTCGAACTGCTCGACGTCCGTCCCCATCTTGCCGCCGATGACCGCCTTGAGTCCGGCCTCGCCCGCGGTGGAGCAAATGGTGCGGTCGAGCAGGCTGGCGCCGAGCTTGTGAAAAAAGCGCGCCGCCATGCTTTCGCTCTGCACGAAACCCAGCGTGCCGCCGTAGGAGTAGGGCAGGATGGCCTGCGGGTCGCGGGCGGCAATCTCCTTGAGCCGATCGGCGATGTCGTCCAGCGCTTCGTCCCAGCTCACCGGGGCGAACTGGCCGCTGCCTTTGGGGCCGACTCGCTTCATCGGCTGCAGCAAGCGGTCCGGGTGATAGGTGCGCTCGGTATAGCGCGACACCTTGGCGCACAGCGCGCCGTGCGTGGTGGGATGGTCGGGGTCGCCGCGCACACTGATGGCCACGCCATCTCGCACGGTGACGAGCAGGGCGCAGGTGTCGGGGCAGTCGTGCGGGCAGGCGGAGCGCACGACGGTGTCTTGGGCGGAGACTGCGTTGGAAGAGTCGGGCATGGCGACGGTTTTTGAAGTCAGGGAGTCAGTCCGCGAGTTTAGGCGGCAAATCCCCTGATCGCAGTTTGCGGTTGACAAAGTGCCGAGAATCGGAAATAGTACGACCGTTCGTTTTTTATCAACCCCTCCCGCACACGACAAAAATGACCGCCAGCCACTCCCCAATCTCTCCGCGCCGAACGCCGCACCGCACGGCGGGCTCCGAAACGGCGGTAAAAGCGGTGGCAAAGCGCGGCGTGAGCGCAAGCCCGCCAGTTGAGCCAGTCGGCAGCGGTTCGGCCAAGGGGCGGCAGACGCGGCAGGCCATCATCGACTGCGCGCTGCAGATGGCCGGGCGCATCGGCCTGGAGGGTTTGTCCATCGGGGTGCTCGCCGACCGGATGGAAATGAGCAAATCAGGGGTGTTCGCGCATTTCGGTTCGCGCGAAGAGTTGCAGATCGCGGTTATCCGCCACTATCACGACCAGTTCGAGCAAGAGGTGTTTTACCGCGCCATCGAGCAGCCGCGCGGCATGCCGCGTCTGGCGGCCATGGTGCAGCGCTGGCTGCAGCGGGTGAGCGTGGAAATGGAGACCGGCTGCATCTACATCTCCAGCGCGGTCGAATTCGACGACCGCCCGGGCACGGTGCGCGATGCGCTGGTCGCCATGATCCAGACCTGGCACGACGCGGTGCGCCGCGCCATCGTGCAGGCCATCGAAATGGGCCATCTCAAGCCCGACACCGATCCGCAACAGCTCATGTTCCAGATTCACGGCTACATCCTGGCGCTGCATCACGATGCCCGGCTGCTCAGGTTGCCCAACAGCCTGGAGCTGGCCTGCCGCAGTCTTGATGCGCTGCTGCGCGACCACGCCACGCCCGAAGGGTTGCCCCTGCTTTTGCCTTGTCTGGCCAAGGAGCACCCCGCAAGCGACTCCGCACCCCATTGAGCGCGTTTCCAGTCCATTTTCAGCCCGTTTTTCGATTCACGATTTTCAGGAGACAGTTATGCCCCAATACACCCCGCCGTTGCGCGATATGCAGTTCGTCATGCACGAAGTCCTCGACGCCACCACCCTGCTCAAAGAGCTGCCGCCGTATGCCGAGGTCGATGCCGACCTGATCAACCAAGTGTGCGAAGAGGCGGGCAAGTTTTGCAGCGAAGTGCTGCAGCCGCTCAACGCCAGCGGTGATGCCGAGGGCTGCCATTACGACGCCGCCACGCACACCGTGACCACGCCCAAGGGTTTCAAGGCGGCGTGGGATCAGTTCGTGCAGGCCGGTTGGACTTCGCTGACGGCGGACGCCGAATTCGGTGGCCAGGGCCTGCCGCACCTGGTGGGCAGCGCGGTGCACGAGATGCAGAACGCCGCCAATCAAGCCTGGACCATGTACCCCGGCCTGACGCAGGGCGTGACCGAATTGCTGAACGCGCATGGCAGCGCCGAGCAGAAGGCGCTCTACATGCCCAAGCTGGTTGCGGGCGAATGGACCGGCACCATGTGCCTGACCGAGCCGCATTGCGGCACCGACCTCGGCCTGATTCGCACCAAGGCCGTGCCGCAGGCCGACGGCAGCTACAAGCTCACCGGACAGAAAATTTTCATCTCCAGCGGCGAACACGACCTGGCGGACAACATCATTCACATGGTGCTGGCCAAGCTGCCAGGTGCGCCCGAAGGCAGCAAGGGGATTTCGCTGTTCATCGTGCCCAAGTTCGTGCCGACCGCCGATGCGGGCGTGGGCGAGCGCAACGGCATTTTCTGCTCCGGCATCGAGCACAAGATGGGCATTCACGCCAACTCCACCTGCCAGATGACCCTCGAAGACGCCACCGGCTGGATGGTGGGCGAACCCAACAAGGGTTTGGCGGCCATGTTCGTGATGATGAACGGCGCCCGGCTCGGCGTGGGCATGCAGTCGCTTGGCCTCACCGAAGTGGCGTATCAAAACGCGCTGGCCTACGCCCGCGACCGGCTGCAGATGCGTGCGCTCACCGGGCCGAAGGCGCCCGACAAACCGGCCGATCCCATTCTGGTGCACCCCGACGTGCGCCGCATGTTGCTCACCGCGCGCGCCTGGGCCGAAGGCGGGCGTTTTCTGGCTTACTGGATTTCGCTGCTGCTCGACCAGTCGCTGCACCACCCGGACGCCGAGGTGCGCAAGGACGCCGACGACCTCGTCTCGCTGCTCACCCCCATCGTCAAAGCCTTCATCACCGACAACGGTCTGCAGGCCACCAACGAATGCCTGCAGGTGTTCGGCGGGCACGGCTACATCCGCGAATGGGGCATGGAGCAATTCGTGCGCGATGCCCGCATCAACCTGATCTATGAGGGCACCAACACCATTCAGTCGCTCGACCTGTTGGGCCGCAAGGTGTTGATGGACGGCGGGGCGCGGCTGCGCAAGTTCGGCAAGATCATCACCGATTTCATCGAAGAAGAAGGCGTCAACGAGGCCATGCAGGAGTTCGTCAACCCGCTGGCCGATCTGGCCGACAAGGTGCAAAAACTCACCATGGAACTCGGCATGAAGGCCATGGCCGACAAGGACGAAGTCGGCGCGGCCGCCGTGCCGTATTTGCGCGTGGCCGGTCATGTGGTGTTTGCCTACGCCTTCGCCCGCATGGCGCAGGTGGCGCAGCGCAAGATTGCTGAAGGCGACGACTCGCCCTTCTACCAAGCCAAGCTGCAGACGGCGCGCTTTTACTTCGGACGCCTGTATCCCGAATCCGCCGCCGCGATCCGCATGGCGCGCAGCGGCGCAAAGAACTTGATGGACACCGAGGCGGTGTTCGCCTGAATCCCCCGAAGGAGCTGACATGACACAGACGATACACATCCGCAAAGTCGCCGTACTCGGCGCTGGTGTGATGGGCGCGCAGATCGCCGCCCATTGCATCAACGCCCGGGTGCCGGTGGTGCTGTTCGACCTGCCTGCCAAAGAAGGCAGCAAGAACGGCATCGTGACCAAGGCCGTGGCCAACCTCAAGAAACTCAGCCCGGCGCCGCTGGGCGACGCGGCCGAGGCCGGCCTGATCACCGAAGCCAACTACGAGACCGATCTCGAACTGCTGCAGGGCTGCGATCTGGTGATCGAGGCCATTGCCGAGCGCATGGACTGGAAGCACGATCTATACAAAAAGGTCACGCCGCATCTGGGCGCGAACACCATCTTCGCCTCCAACACCTCGGGCCTGTCGATCACCGCGTTGTCGGCAGGCTTCGACGCCGAATTGCGCCGCCGCTTCTGCGGCGTGCATTTCTTCAACCCGCCGCGTTATATGCATCTGGTGGAACTCATCCCCACCGCAGACACCGACGGCGCCATTCTCGACCGGCTCGAAACCTTCCTCACCACCACCCTGGGCAAGGGCGTGGTGCGCGCCAAGGACACGCCGAACTTTGTCGCCAACCGCGTGGGCGTGTTCTCCATTCTGGCGGTGATCAAAGAGGGTGAGAAATTCGGTCTGGGTTTCGACGTCATCGACGACCTCACCGGCAGCAAACTGGGCCGCGCCAAGAGCGCGACCTTCCGCACCTCCGACGTGGTCGGCCTGGACACCATGGCCCACGTCATCAAGACCATGCAGGACACCCTGCCCGCGGATAAAGACCCCTTCGCCGCGCTCTATGCCACCCCGCCCGTGCTGGCGACGCTGGTCGCCAATGGCGCGCTGGGGCAGAAGAGTGGCGCCGGTTTCTACAAAAAAGTCGGGCGCGACATTCTGAAGTTCGACCCCGCCAAGGGCGACTATGTGCCTGGCGGCGGCAAGGCAGACGAGATCGTGACGCGCATGCTGAAAAAACCCGCGGCCGAGCGATTCAAGCTGCTGCGCGAATCGAGCAATCCGCAGGCGCAGTTCCTGTGGAGCATCTTCCGCGACGTGTGGCATTACGTGGCCCTGCATCTGGCCGACATTGCCGACAACGCCCGCGATCTCGACTTCGCCATCCGCTGGGGCTTCGGTTGGAACGAAGGCCCGTTCGAAAGCTGGCAGGCTGCAGGCTGGAAGCAGATCGCCGACTGGATCAGCGAAGACATCGCCGCAGGCAAGACGCTGTGCAGCGCACCGCTGCCCGCCTGGGTGGGCCAGGTGGACGGTGTGCACAAACCCGAGGGCTCCTACTCGGCGGCGAAGAACGCCTACATCGGCCGCTCGAAGCTGCCGGTCTATGCCCGCCAGCCGTTCAAGCAGGCCGTGCTGGGCGAGAACGCCCCCGACCCACGCGCGGCGGGCAGCACCGTTTTTGAAGATGAGTCGATCCGCCTGTGGACGGCGCCCGGCGCCGACGACGTGCTGGTCGTCAGCTTCAAGACCAAGATGAACACCATCGGTCCCGGGGTCATCTCCGGTCTGCACCAGGCGGTGGAACTGGCCGAAGGCCGCTACAAGGGCGTAGTGGTCTGGCAGCCGACCTCATTGTCGGGCGGGCCGTTCAGTGCCGGGGCCGATCTGCAGTCGATGATGCCCGCCTTCATGGCCGGTGGCCCCAAGGCCATCGAGCCGGAAGAAAAGAAGTTGCAGGATCTGATGCTCACCCTGCGCTACGCCCAGGTGCCCGTGGTGGCCGCAGTCAGCGGCATCGCCCTTGGAGGAGGCACTGAGCTGAGCGTGTACTGCGCCAAACGCGTGGTGCATTTCGAGAGCTATATGGGCCTGGTGGAAATGGGCGTGGGCCTGATTCCGGGCGGCGGCGGCCTCACCTACCTGGCCCGTCGTGCCGCAGAGCAGGCGCAGGGCGGCGACATTCTGCATTTCCTCAAGACGGGCTTCCAGGCTGCGGCCATGGCCACAGTGGGCAAGTCGGCGCTGGAAAGCCGCAATCTGGGCTATCTGCTGCCCAGCGACGCCATCGTCATGCATGCCCACGAACTGCTGCATGTGGCGGTGGGTCAGGCGCGGGCGATGTTCGACGCGGGCTATCGTCCGCCGATGCCGGGCCAGACTTTTCCGGTGCTCGGACGTAACGGCATCGCCACCATCCGCGCGCAACTGGTCAACCTGCGCGACGGCGGCTTCATCTCCGCCTACGACGACGAAATCGCCACGCGCATCGCCACCGTGCTGTGCGGCGGCGATGTGGAAGAAGGCGCCCCGGCCGACGAAGCCACGCTGATGGCGCTGGAACGCAAGCACTTTTGCGAACTGCTCGGCCAGGGCAAGACCCAGGAACGCATCATGGGCATGTTGCAGACCGGCAAGCCGGTGCGTAACTGATCCGCCACCAGGAGAACAACATGAGCAAACAAGTTCAAGACGCCTACATCGTTGCCGCCACCCGCACCCCGGTGGGCAAGGCCCCTCGCGGGCTGCTGAAAAACTATCGTTCCGACGACCTGCTGGTGCACGTCATCCGCTCGGCATTGGCGCAGGTTCCCAACCTCGATCCCAAGCTGATCGAAGACGCGATCATCGGCTGCGCCATGCCCGAGGGCGATCAAGGCATGAATGTGGCGCGCATCGGCGCGCTGCTGTCCGGCCTGCCCGACACGGTGGGCGGCGTGACCGTCAACCGTTTCTGCGCGTCGGGCATCACGGCCATTCAGATGGCGGCAGACCGCATCCGCTTGGGCGAGGCCGATGTGATGATCGCCGGGGGCACCGAGAGCATGAGCCGTGTGCCCATGGGCGGATTTCATCCCAGCTTCAATCCGGCCATCTTTGCCAACAACGAGCATGTGGGCATCGCCTACGGCATGGGCATGACGGCCGAGAAGGTGGCGCAGCAATGGAAGGTGACCCGCGAGGAGCAGGATGCCTTCGCGCTGGCCTCGCATCAGAAGGCGCTGGCCGGCATTGCCGCAGGCGAGTTCAACGAAGAAATCACCCCGCTGGACATCGTTGAAAAGTTTCCCCGCCTGGGCACCGCCGAGGTGGACATCAAGACCCGCAAGATGACCGTGGACGAAGGTCCGCGTGCCGACACCACGCTCGAAGCGCTGGCCCGCCTCAAGCCGGTGTTCGCGGCCAAGGGTAGCGTGACCGCGGGCAACAGCTCGCAGACCTCGGACGGCGCGGGCGCGCTCATTCTGGTGAGCGAGAAGATTCTCAAACAGTTCAACCTCGTGCCGCTGGCGCGCTTCGTCAGCTTTGCCGTGCGCGGCGTGCCGCCCGAGATCATGGGCATAGGCCCGAAGTTCGCCATTCCTGCGGCGCTGGACAAAGCGGGGCTCAAGCTCGACGACATCGGCTGGATCGAACTCAACGAAGCCTTCGCCGCGCAGTCGCTCGCCGTGGTGAAAGATCTGGGCATCAACCCCGAAGTGCTCAACCCGCTGGGCGGCGCCATCGCCTGGGGCCACCCGCTGGGCGCCACCGGCGCGGTTCGCGCGGCCACGGCGATCTACGGCATGCGTCGCCGTAAAGCGAAATACAGTATGGTGACCATGTGCATCGGCACGGGGCAGGGCGCTGCGGGCATTTTCGAAAACGTCTGATCGCAGCCGTTTGCAGCCCTTCGGCCAAGGCCCGGGCTGACGCGCCCGGGTTTTTAATTGGGAGACAACATCATGAGTCAGATGCAGGTGGAATTGCGCAGCGGGGTGCTGCACATCGTGTTCAATCGCCCCGAAAAAAAGAATGCGCTGACCCTGGCGATGTACGAGGCGGCCAACGAGGCCTTCGAACGCGCTGCGACCGACGCGGATGTCAAGGCGGTGCTGATCGCAGGCGAAGGTGGCAGCTTCACCGCGGGCAACGATCTGCAGGACTTTCTCTCCGCACCGCCGCAGGGCGAGGAGGCGCCGGTGCTGCAGTTTTTGCGCCATCTCGCCGGGTTGGACAAACCGCTGGTCGCAGCCGTCCAAGGCTTTGCCGTCGGCGTGGGCACCACGCTGCTGATGCATTGCGATCTGGTCTATGCCGCCGATGGCGCGCAGTTCGTGCTGCCCTTCGTGCATTTGGGTCTGTGCCCCGAGGCGGCGTCCAGCCTGCTGCTGCCGCAGATCGCCGGTTACCAGCGCGCGGCGGAAAAGCTCTTGCTGGGCGAACCGTTCGACGCTGCCGAGGCCTTGAGCATGGGCCTGGTCAACCGCGTGCTGCCTATCGAAAATCTGCGTGAATTTGCCGTGGCGCAGGCCGAAAAATTCTCTCGTCTGCCTGCGCCCTCGGTGCGGGCGACCAAGCGCCTGCTCAAAGGCCTGGGCGATCAGGGGCCGCAGGCCGTGCTGGCGCGCATGCGCTCGGAGGAGGCGGTGTTTCAGGCGCTACTCGGCGCACCGGCCGCGCGCGAGGCGATGATGGCGTTTTTGCAAAAGCGCAAACCCGACTTCTCGTCCATCACCTGAGTTCAAATTCCACCGGCGTAGCCGTTCTGCCGCCAGGCTTCGAACACGGCGACAGCGACCGAATTCGACAGATTGAGACTGCGCTGGCCTTCGCGCATGGGCAGTCGCAGCCGTTGCGTCGGGGCGAATTGCTCGCGCACCGCATCGGACAGGCCGCGGGTTTCGGCGCCGAAGACAAAACAATCGCCCGGCTCGAAGCGCACTGAGCCGATCAACCGACTACCGCGCGTGGTGAAGGCGAACAGGCGCTCGGGGCGCGGCTGCAGCGTTTGAATCAACGCGTCCCAACTGGCGTGCGTTTGCAGCGTGGCGTATTCGTGATAGTCGAGCCCGGCGCGGCGGAGCTGTTTGTCATCCAGCGAAAAACCCAGCGGTTCAACCAAGTGCAGGGTGCAGCCGGTATTGGCGCACAGGCGGATGACATTGCCGGTGTTGGGCGGAATTTCGGGCTCGACAAGAACGATGTGGAACATGGGTCACAATGCGGAAGATCAGCGGAAGATCAGGGAGCGGAATCGCGAGGAGTGCGCAAGGCGATGGCGACCCAGACCGCAGCGGCGCCCTGGCGCAGCAGCACCCGGGTGGCTTCATGCAGCGTGGCGCCGGAGGTCATCACATCGTCCACCAGCAGCAGGGTCTGGCCATCCCAGCGTGTATCGCAGGCGTAGGCGCCGCGGATGTTGCGGCTGCGCGCGTGCAGCGGCAGGCTGCTTTGCGCGGCGCTATGCCGCAGCCGCTGCAGCGCGTAGGCATTGCCAGGGCGGTTCAGCGTGGCAGCGATGCGCCGCGCCATTTCCCACGCGGGGTTGAAGCCGCGCTCCAGCAAGCGCTCGCGCGAAAGCGGTATGGGCAGAATATGGTCGGGCAGCGGCATGTCGCCTTGCGCCCAGCGCGCACCGAGCAGGTCGCCAAACCACCGGCCCAGCGCGGGTTCTGCGCCGAACTTCATGCGCAGAATGAACTGATCGTTGGGAAATCGATAGTCGCCTAGCGCCATGGCGCCCGCCCACAGCGGGGGGTGCAGCAGACATTGGCCGCAGACCTGCCCGTCGTGCGCCACCGCCACCGCGCAGCGCGGGCAGCGTGGACGCAGGGGCAGGTCTTCATGCAGGCAATCGTCGCACAGCGGCTGACTGCTGCGCGCGTCGCAATGGGCGCAGCGACCGGGCCAGAGCGCAGACCAGCGCGAGGCAGGCAAAATAGGGCGCTCAAGTGCGGACATCGCCGCACTATATCGCCCGCGCCTGCGGTGTCGCCGCCTTCGTCGCAGTCCCTTGAATAAAGCTGATGGATCGCCCCGATCAATTCCTTGCCGCACAACAACAGGCCCGCTGGCTGGCGGCTGCGGCCTGCGCGCGTGATCGCCTGGCGCGCTGGCCCGCGCCCTACATCTGGCAGGAAGCCGCGCGCCGCATGGCCGAACGTCTGCCTTTGCTGCGGGCGCAGGCGCAGCGCGTGCTCGACGCGGGCTGTGCCTGGGGCGATGGGCTCGACTTGCTGCAAAAGCAGTATCCCGCCGCGCAGATTCTGGGCTACGAGCCCTCGCCCCTGCTGGCGCAACTGGCCTCGAAGCGGTTTGCTCGTGCGGGGCTGGCGCGTTGGTTCGGGCGGCCCAGCCGGGTGCAAGTGCAGGCGGTGGATGCGGCAGACCCCGAATATCCCGCGCAGGCCGACGTGCTGTGGTCCAACCTCTATCTCGACTGGCACCATGACCGCATGCGGGTGCTCGAAGCCTGGCGGCGGCAGCTTCAGCCCGAAGGGGCGCTGTTTTTCACCACCTTCGGGCCCGACACGCTCAAGGAGCTTGGCGAGGTATGCCGCACCCTCGGCCATTCCTCGCAGCCGATGGCGTTCACCGACATGCACGACCTGGGCGACGAACTGGTGCAGGCCGGTTTTGCCGACCCGGTGATGGATATGGAGATGGTGCGCATGACCTGGCCGTCGGCGCAGGCGGCGCTGACCGAGCTGCGTGCCCTCGGCGCCGTGCCTCACGCCGCGCATTCGCGGGGCCTGCGCACGCCGCGGGCCTGGCAGGCGTTGGTCGATGCCCTGAATGCCACAGCCCGCGCACCGAGCGGGCACGGGCTGGAGAGGCCACTTTCGGCGTCGAGCAATTGCGCAACACTGCGCGTCAACCCGGATTGCCGACCCGTACCCATCGGGGCTAAAACTGCGTCAAATCGTCGCGATGGATGGCGGTCACATAGATGGATCGAAATGTAACGCGCCCATCTTGATCTCACGCAAAATCAGATCAACTGATGCCGTGATTTTCGATGCGTCATTCTGTCGCACCTATAATCGCTCACTCATATAGACCCGTCATGGCTTGGCGCAGATGCCGGGTTGTGACCCCGATTGACGCAAATGCACCACGCTGATCTTCCGCAAAGCGCACCCAACCTCCCGCCGCAGGATGTCCCTGCAGCCGAGGCTGGGGTGGCGCTTGAGCAGTCGTCTGGTCAAGCGCCTGATCGGGAGGCAGGCGAGGGCTGGATGCGCGACTGGGTGTTCCGCCGCAACTGCTCTATGTCGCCGCGACAGCTGATTGTGTTTTACGCCTCGCTGTGCGTGGTGTCGCTGATCGTGGCGTCTATCGCGTGGGACGTGGGTGGGTCGCTGGTGTTGCCGTTCACCGGCATTGAGCTGGGGTCGGTGGCGCTGGCGCTGGTGGTGTATGGGCGTCATGCCACGGACCGCGAACGAGTGCGTCTGTCGACGCAGCAGTTGCAGGTCGAGTGGGAAAACGCGGGTGTGGTGCAGTCGGTCAGCTTCAATCCGCATTGGGTGCGGGTGTCGCTGCCAGAAAGCGGGCTGGTTGAAGTGTCTTCGGCTGGTCGTACGGTTTACATCGGCCGGTATTCGCGCCCCGAGCGGCGTGCCGTGCTGGCAAAAGATTTGAGGGCCGCGTTGCGGGCCCTTTGAAGTGTTTTAGGGACGAGACCAATTCTTAGAGTGGGGCGACATGAAAGCAATACATCAAATCCGTCTGGCCACCGCAGCATCGCTGCTGGGCGTCATGGGCGCGGCCCATGCCGCAGTGGAAAGTCTGCCGGGTGGGCCGCAGGTGCTGGGGCTGTATTTCCAGAACCCGGTTTCGCCCATCGCCAAGCAGGAAAAATTCCTGATGGACATGATGCTCTGGGTCTGCCTGGGGATCGGTATCGTGGTGTTCGGGGCGATGTTCTATTCGGTTTACAAACACCGCAAATCCAAGGGTGCCGTGGCGGCCCACTTCCATGAAAGCACCAAGGTCGAGATTGCCTGGACGATTATCCCCATTCTGATCGTGATTGCCATCCTGATTCCGGCGACCCGTACCGTGATCGCGCAGGAAAACCACAGCGACTCCTTCATGACCGTCAAGGCGACGGGCGCGCAGTGGAAGTGGGGCTACGACTACATGGCCGGTCCGGGCAAGGGCATTTCTTTCTGGTCCACGCTGACCACGCCTTATTCGGAAATCTACGAAGGCAAGGATCTGCCCAGCAACTTCGTGCTGGCCGTCGATCACGAACTGGTCGTGCCGGTGGATAAAAAAATCAAGATTGTCACCACCTCGGATGACGTGCTGCATGGTTTCTATGTCAACTCGCTAGGTGTGCAGATGGATGCGATTCCCGGCTTCGTCCGCTCGACCTGGTTCACCGCCGAAAAGACCGGCACCTACTACGGGCAGTGTGCCCAGATTTGCGGCAAATACCACGCCTTCATGCCCATCGTGATCAAGGTCGTGACTATGCCCGAATACGAGCAATGGGTCGCGCAGTGGAAAAAGGCGCATCCCGACAGCACCCCGCCAGCCGACGGCGCGGCGCCCAGCAAGACCTGAGCCGGTGTGGTGAGAGACAAACCCTAAAAGCAGCCGAGTTTAGAACGAAGTATCAACATTTTCTGGAATGGCAGGAAAGGAAAGCACTATGAGCGCAGTCATCGATCACGCACCGCCATCGGCTCACGCCGGTGATCATGCCCACGAACATCCGCACGGCTGGCGCCGTTGGCTGATGTCCACAAACCACAAAGACATCGGCACGATGTATCTGCTGTTTGCCTTGTGGATGCTGTTCGAGGGCGGCATTCTGGCCCTGGCGATTCGCACCGAGTTGTGGAAACCGTATGTCTGGCTGCTGAACCCTGAGTTGTTCAACGCCTTCGGCACCATGCACGGCATCATGATGATCTTCGGTTCGGTCATGCCCGCGCTGGTGGGCTTTGCCAACTGGATGATTCCGCTGCAGATCGGTGCCCCCGACATGGCCTTCCCGCGGCTGAACAACCTCAGCTTCTGGCTGCTGATTCCCGCAGGCATTCTGCTGACGGCTTCGTTCTTCGTGCCAGGCGGCGCACCGGGTGTGGGCTGGACGCTGTATGCCCCGCTCACCCTGCAGCAAGGCATGGGCATGGATCTGGTGATTTTCGCCATCCACCTCATGGGCGCTTCGTCGATCATGGGTTCGATCAACATCATCGTGACCATTCTCAATCTGCGCGCCCCTGGCATGACGCTGATGAAAATGCCGTTGTTCGTCTGGACCTGGCTGATCACCGCCTACCTGCTTCTGGCCATCATGCCGGTGCTGGCTGGCGCCGTCACCATGACCCTGACAGACCGCCACTTCGGCACCAGTTTCTTCAGTGCCACAGGCGGCGGTGACCCGGTGCTCTATCAGCATCTGTTCTGGTTCTTCGGCCACCCCGAGGTGTACGTGATGATTCTGCCGGTCTTCGGTATTGTCAGCTCCGTCATCCCGGCCTTCGCCCGCAAGCGCCTGTTCGGCTACAGCTCGATGGTGTATGCCTCGGCCTCCATCGCCATTCTGTCCTTCCTGGTCTGGGCGCATCACATGTTCACCGCGGGCATGCCCACGACCGGACAGTTGTTCTTCATGTACGCCACCATGCTGATCGCCGTTCCCACGGGCGTGAAGGTGTTCAACTGGGTGGCCACCATGTGGCGCGGTTCCATGACGTTTGAAACTCCCATGCTGTTCGCCGTGGGCTTCATTTTCGTGTTCACCCTGGGCGGTTTCACTGGCTTGATGCTGGCCATGGTGCCCATCGACACGCAGGTGCACAACACCTACTTCGTGATTGCGCACTTCCATTACGTGCTGGTCGCAGGTTCGCTGTTCGGTATCTTCATGGGCTTCTATTACTGGTCGCCCAAGTGGTCGGGTGTGATGTACAACGAGACCGCAGGCAAGATTCATTTCTGGACCTCGATGATCTCGTTCAATATCGCTTTCTTCCCGCAGCACTTCCTGGGTCTGGCTGGCATGCCGCGTCGCTATGTGGCCTACCCGGTGCAGTTCACCGACTTCAACCAGATATCCACCATCGGCGCCTGGCTGTTTGGTCTGTCACAGGCTTACTTCCTGTTCGCAGTGGTGATTCCAGTGTTGCGCGGCAAGGGTGAAAAAGCCCCTCAACGTCCCTGGGAAGGTGCGGAAGGTCTGGAATGGGAAGTTCCCTCTCCGGCGCCGTTCCACACTTATGAAACCCCTCCCAAGCTGAATGCCGATGCCACCCGTGTGCTGGGTTATAACTGAGATCAGATATGAGTAATCGCCAACTTCCTCCCGAAAAACGCCGCCAGAATTTCAAAACGGCGATGATTATGGTCAGTATTGCCTTGGCGATTTACTTCGGTTATCTGATCAAGGCACAGGTTCTCGGTTTTTGACGAACGAGAGCGACAGGCCATCAGTACTGGTGTGCTGTCGCTCTCTCTTCATCAAGGAAATATGCGTTGAGCTCACCTTCTCAGCCTTCTTTCCTGCGCGCATTGGTTGCCGTACTCTGGTCTTTTGCCGGAATACGCAAATCGAGTGAGCGAAGTAAAGATTTTCAGAATGCAAAACCCGAGCATATCATTGCGGCAGGACTATTGGCTGCTTTGGTCTTTGTGGTCGGACTGATATTGATCGTTAATTTAGTGATTTCAAGCGCGGCGCGCACATAACAGGAGGCAATATGGCATCTACAACCCAGCCCCATGGCTATTTTCTGCCTGGGCCTTCCGCATATCCCCTGCTGACGGCGGCGGGTTTGCTGGCGATGGCGTTTGGCGCAGGGCTCTGGTTCAATGGCGTACAGCACATGGAGTGGCTGTTGTTGGCCGGTTTCCTCTGGCTGGTGTATGTCGTTTATCACTGGTTCGGTCAGGCGATCGGTGAGAGCGAGGGCGGCAAACATAGCCAACGCGTCGATACCTCCTTTCGCTGGAGCATGGCCTGGTTCATCTTCTCCGAGGTGATGTTCTTCGCCTCGTTTTTTGGCGCGTTGTATTACTCACGCGAATTTTCTCTGCCGGATCTCTCGGCTCTGCACAGCAAGATTCTGTGGCCGAATTTCACGGGAACCTGGCCGTCCACCGGTCCGGGCGGCTTGATTCCGTCCTTGCATGAGGCGCTAGGCCCTTGGCCTATTCCGACCATCAACACCGCACTGCTGCTGAGTTCTGGCGTCACGCTCACCATTTCTCACCATGCGCTGCGGGCATCGCATCGCGGTAAGGCTATTTTCTGGCTGTCACTGACGATTGCGCTTGGTGTGTTGTTCCTTTTCATGCAGGGCTATGAGTATCACCACGCTTACACCGTTGAGGGTGTGAAACTGACATCAGGTATTTACGGTTCGACCTTTTTCATGCTGACCGGGTTTCACGGTTTCCACGTGTTTCTCGGTGCGACCATGTTGTCCGTAGTGCTGGTTCGCTTGATCAGGGGTAATTTCACCGCAGATCATCACTTCGCCTTCGAAGGCGCCGCCTGGTATTGGCACTTCGTCGACGTGGTCTGGTTGCTGCTGTACGTCTTGGTTTACTGGCTCTAAGCTCCACTCAGCAAAAAAATGCGCCGCACGTTGCGGCGCATTTTTTGTTCGGGTTATTGCCCGACATCATGTGGGTGTATCCACCCCATCTTGTAGCTGATGATCAGAATCAAAAAAAGCAAGACCGAGAATCCCACCCGGAAAGTCAGTGCGTACACAGCGCGATTGCTTTTGCCCTTATCCTTCATCACAAAGAACAGGCCGGAAAACAGGCTGCCGATGATGAGCAGGAAGGCGATGGGGATCAGGATTTTCATGGTGCGGGCTTGTGCAGATGTCTAAACAGATTACCTCAGATTCCGGCATGCTGATGTCTGAGAAAGCCTTTGGCCCCAAAGAGTTGCTGATCATCATTTTGGGGCTGTTGGTGATCGGAGTGACAACGTCGCTCGGATTTTGGCAACTGGGCCGCGCGCACGAAAAAGAGGCGCTCAATTTGCAGATGGATCAGCGCGAAAAGGCGCATCCGCTGCAGATCGGTCAGGCCGGAGTTCGGCTCAGTCGCGATGTCTGGCGGCGCGCTGAAGCGCGTGGCGTGTTTGCCGAGCAGTGGACGATCTACCTGCAGAACCGACAGCAGAACGAGCAGGTGGGCTTCTGGGTGCTGACGCCGTTGAAGCTCGCAGACAGCGATACTTATTTGATGGTACTGCGCGGATGGGTGCCGCGAAATTTTCAGGCGATGGACTTGATCAAGCCCTATAAAACGCCTCAAGGATTGACAGTGATCGATGGACTTATTGCCCCGCCGCCATCAGAATGGTTTTCGTTTTTTGCCGAGCCGCCGGGCCAGGTCATACGCCAGAACGTCAACCTGCAGAAGTACGCGGACTTTCATCACATCAAGCTTCTGCCCTTCGTGTTGAGACAGTCAGGCGATCTGCACGATGGCCTTGGCAGGCAGTGGCCCGCAGCGAAAACCGGAGTCGGCACCAACTATGGCTATGCCGCGCAGTGGTTTGGCATGAGTGCCACGGGTGTGGTGTTACTGCTGTATTTTGTCTTTCAGCGTTTGCGCAAGACCAAGTCAAAGCGTGGCGCCGAAGGCCCGACTGCACCGCATGTGCTGTGACCGCACGTTCAGCCCTTAATTGACCGATTGATTGTTTCGACGCCTTTGACTTGATGCCCCGACCGTGAGCTCCCCCTTGACCTCCAGCCTGCCCCCCTCCGCCCAGCCGCCTGTGCGCAAACCGCGGTCGATGTTGACGCTGTGGCTGTTGTTCGCCATGGCGGCAGCGCCCATCGTGGCCGCGTTTTTTTTGTTTTACGTCGTCCATCCTGCGGGCAAGCCGCCATACGGCAGTCTGGTCGAGCCGCAGCGCCCGATTCCCTTGAATCTGGGCCTTAAAACGCTGGACGGTCAACCCTACAGCCTGAAACGGCTCGAGGGCTACTGGCTGATGGTGATGGCAGCGCCGGGCGCCTGCGACAAAGAGTGCCAACAATCCTTGTTTTACATGCGGCAGATCCGCATCGCCCAGGGCGATAACCGCGACCAGGTCGTGCGCGTCTGGCTGGTGACGGACAATGCGCCGATCAACCCAGGCGTGTTGGAGCCGGCCGAAGGAACGTTGATCTTGCGCGGCAACCCGCAACAACTGGCCAGTTGGCTGCCTCACAAAGACGGCAGCTTGCAGGGGCCGACGTGGCTAGTCGATCCGTTCGGCCACCTGATGATGCAGTTTCCGGCCAACCCCGATCCCACCCGGATGCGGCGTGTGCTCGCCAAGCTGCTCTACAACAACGCCGGTATCAAGTTCAAGCATGTGGAGCCCGTCCAATGAGTGTCGCAAGCAATGCCATCTGGCAGTTCTCTCTGCACTGGGTGCAGGCGCTGGTGTGGGTGCTGGTGCTGGCCGGGGTGTTCTGGATGGGGCTGAAAATGCGCTGGTCCAAGCTCACCGCGGTACTGGTGTTTCTCACCCTCGATCTGGTGATGTTCGGCTCGTATGTGCGCCTGACCGACTCCGGCCTGGGCTGCCCCGACTGGCCCGGCTGTTATGCCAAGTTCACGCCGCTGCAGGCGCATGAGCAGATCGCGCAGGCGGTAGAAGAGCAAGGCGGCACCCAGGGCTATGTGAGCCCCTTCAAAGCCTGGGTGGAAATGATCCATCGCTACGCCGGCAGCATTATCGGCACGTTGATCATGGTGCTGCTGGCCCGGGCGATCTGGGCGAAAAAACATGGAGAAGACATCAAGCTCGGCTTGCCGATCGTGCTCTTTTTCTGGGTGATCCTGCAAGGCCTGTTCGGTAAATGGACGGTGACCATGCAGTTGATTCCCCTGATCGTCACCCTGCATCTCATGGGGGGAGTCATCCTGCTGGCGCTACTGGCCTGGTTCTGGATGCGAAACCGGGCAGATTTGGTGAGCGTGAACGCCGGTACGCTCACGCGCGCTTTGCTGTGGATCGCAATGATCGCGGTCGGCATTCAGATTTTCCTCGGCGGCTGGACGAGTACCAACTACGCCGCGCTGGCCTGCAGCGGCTTTCCTACCTGCAATGGAAGTTTCGACCCCAATGCCAACTGGGCGCAGGGTTTCACGCTTTGGCGCCACCTAGGTCTGACCGGTGACGGCCAGCCGATCACCGAGGCCGCGCTGGTGGCCATTCAATGGGGGCACCGCCTGTTCGCCATCGTCGCCACCGCGGCGGTGTTTGCGGCCGTGGCGGCGCTCTGGCGTTTTACAGCATTGCGCCGTCTGGCGATGTGGATTGCAATTGCCGTGGTGCTGCAAGTCGTTTTCGGCATCGTGCTGGTCACCGAGGGACATCCCCTGATCGTCGCCGTGGCGCATAACGGCGGCTCAGCCGTCCTGATGCTGCTGCTCGTCATGGGGATTTACCGCGTCAGCGCCACCGCGCGTCAACAAGCGCCTTCGGAATCGCTCGGCTCGGCCTTCGTCAAAGTGACGCCGCCCCATCCCTTGCCGAAGCACTGAGAGGGTGTGAACAAATCCGCCATGACCGCTCCTCGCGCCCAAACACCCCCGCTCGGCGTTGCACTCGGTGTCGTAATTGAGCGCCGTGCCGACGGGCACGGCTGTGCTTTGCGCCTTGATCGGGGGCGTTTGGACGCGCTGCTCGGCCACGCCGGATTCATTCACACCCTCTGAGGCCCGCTTCAGGAGACTCTCATGAATCATCAAGTTCTCAACAACACCCCCAGCCCCCTGCGAGTTGCGTCGCAGCTTTACGCGCTGACCAAGCCGCGCGTGGTGCAGCTGATCGTGTTCTGCGCGGTCATCGGCATGTTTCTCGCCGAGCCCACCCTGCCGGCTTGGCAGCCGGTGTTGTTCGGTACGCTGGGCATCTGGCTGGTGGCCAGCGCCGCCGCCGCGTTCAACTGCCTGGTCGAGCAGAAGATCGATGCGGTGATGCGCCGCACCGCCTGGCGGCCCTCGGCCAATGGCGAACTGAGCGCGCCTGTCATCATCACGTTTTCTGGGGTGCTGTGCGCCGCCGGCATGTGGCTGCTCTACACCCAGGTCAACCCGCTGACCATGTGGCTGACCTTCGGCACCTTCGTCGGCTATGCCGTGGTTTACACCATCTTTCTCAAACCGGCCACGCCGCAGAACATCGTCATTGGCGGCGCCTCGGGCGCCATGCCGCCGGTACTGGGTTGGGCGGCAGTGAGCGGCAACGTCTCGGTCGACGCCATGCTGCTGTTTCTCATCATCTTTCTGTGGACGCCGCCGCATTTCTGGGCGCTGGCGCTTTACCGGGTGGAAGATTACAAAAAGTCCGGACTGCCTATGCTGCCGGTCACGCATGGTTCCGAGTTCACCCGTACGCAGATTCTGCTCTACACCCTGCTGCTCAGCGCGGTGACGCTGCTGCCCTATGTGCTGGGCATGAGCGGCCTGATCTATTTGGCCAGCGCGGTGGTGCTCGACGGCATTTTCATCGCCTACGCCTGGGCGCTCAAACGCGAGTACAGCGATTTGCTGTCGCGCAAGACTTTCCGCTATTCCATCCTGTACCTTTCGCTGCTCTTCGCCGCCCTGCTGGTGGACCATTACCTGCACTTCCACTTCGTCTGAACGCTCGTCTGATGCCCGCCCGCTTTTCTGCCGCACGTCGCTCGCTGGTTCTGTCTGCCGCTTTTGCGCCCCTTGCCCCTTTGGTGCTGGCGGCTTGCAGCAAACCCTATGTGTTTCACGGCGTGGACATCACCGGGGTGCCTTATGCCGATGGCTTTTCGCTGACCGATTTCAATGGCAAGACCCGCACCCTGGCCGACTTTGCCGGCAAGGTGGTGGTGATGTACTTCGGCTATACCCAATGTCCCGACGTCTGCCCGGCATCGATGCAGGTGGTGGCGCAGGCCATGGACGATCTGGGCGAGAAAGCCCGCGATGTGCAGTTTCTGTTCGTTACCGTCGACCCCGAGCGTGACACGCCGGAAATCCTCAAGGCCTACGTCACTCATTTCAACCCGACTTTCCTGGCGCTTACCGGCACGCCCGCGCAGATCGCGCTAACGGCGAAAGACTTCAAGGTCTATTACAAAAAAGTACCGGGCAAGACGCCGGGCAGCTACACCATGGATCACACCGCCGGGTTTTATGTGTTCGATCCCAAGGGCAAGATCCGGCTGTTCGAGCGCGAGGGCGTCTCGGCCAAAGATCTGGCACAGGACATCAACGCCCTGATTGAAGGGCATTGAGCCCGGGTCGCCAGTGTCCGCTGGCATGACGACATCCCTACAGATACAGACTTACGTCGGCCGGTTTGCGCCGTCACCCACCGGGCCGCTGCATGCGGGCTCTCTGGTCGCTGCGCTGGCCTCCTGGTTGGACGCGCGCGCGCATGGCGGGCTCTGGCTGGTGCGCGTGGAAGACGTGGACTTCACCCGCAACCAGCCCGGCGCCGCCGAGTGCATCCTGCAGCAACTTGCGGACTGCGGTCTGCAGCCCGATCAGCCGCCCGTTTGGCAATCGCAGCGCGAGGCGCTCTATCAGCAGGCGCTCGACCAACTCGTCACCTCCGGTCGGGCTTACCCCTGTGGCTGTTCCCGCTCAGACATTCTGGCGCTACTTGGCGCGCAGGGCCGCCTGCCGGCGCGTGGGCAAGAGGCGGTCTATCCCGGAACTTGCCGCACAGGGCTGCACGGCCGTAGTCCGCGATCATGGCGCGTGCGTCTGCCTGACGATGCCGCGCAGCCCCTGCGCTGGAGCGACCGCCGCTTGGGCGCGCAGTCTCAGGTGCTCAGCCAGGAGGTGGGCGACTTTGTGCTCAAACGCGCCGACGGCGCCTGGGCCTATCAACTCGCCGTGGTGGTGGACGATGCGGCGCAAGGCGTGACCGATGTGGTGCGCGGGGAAGATCTGGCCGCTTCGACCGCCCGGCAGATCGCCCTGCAGCGTCTGCTCGGGCTGCCGACGCCGCGCTATCTGCACACCCCGCTGGTGCGGGACGCGCAGGGACAAAAGCTCTCCAAGCATCAGGGCGCGGCAGCCTTCGTGGGCGGAGCGCAGAGCGTGCAGGAGGCGCTCGGTGTACTGGGGCTGGACGTTCGTTCCAACACCCTGCCCGAACTGCTGGCGCAGGCGGTGCAGGCGTGGCGCGACAAATAGCCTACAGCGCAGCAAGTCGTTTGAGCGCGGCGTCCAGTGTGGCGTCTTGTTTGGCGAAACAGAAACGAACCACGCCGCGCTGCCATCCGTCGGGCTCGAAGGCCGATAGCGGAATAGCGGCCACGCCGATCTCGGCGGTGAGCCAGCGGCAGAAGGCGTCGTCCGGCAGGTCGCTGATGGCGTCGTAGCGCACGCACTGAAAGTAGCTGCCGCTGCAGGGCAGCAGTTCAAACCGGCTGGCCGCGAGTCCGGCGCGGAAGCGGTCGCGCTTGGCCTGATAGAAGCCGGGCAGATCGCGGTAAGGCGCCGGGTCGGCCAGATAGTCGGCCAAGCCATGCTGCATGGGCGTGTTGACGGTGAACACGTTGAACTGATGCACCTTGCGGAACTCGGCGGTGAGCGCGGCCGGGGCTGCGACGCTGCCGACCTTCCAACCCGTGACGTGAAAGGTTTTGCCGAAACTCGACACCACGAAGGTACGCGCGGCCAGGCCGGGAAACCGCGCGGCGCTCTGATGCTGTGCGCCGTCGAACACCATGTGCTCGTACACCTCATCGGCAATCAGCACGATGTCGGTGGGCGCGAGCAGCGCTTCGAGCTGGCGCATATCGGCCTCGCTCCAGACCGTGCCGCTGGGATTGTGCGGACTGTTGATGAGCAAGGCACGGGTGCGTGGGGTGATGGCCGCGGCAATGGCGGCGAAATCCGGGCGGAAGTCGGCTTGCAAGGGCACGGTGCGGGCCACGCCGCCGCACAGGGCGATGTTGGGCAGGTAGCTGTCGTAGCTGGGCGTGAGCACAATGACTTCATCGCCCGGATGCACCACGGCGAGCAGGGCCGTGAAAATGGCCTGAGTCGCCCCGGCGGTGATGGTGATTTCGGCGTCGGCGTCATAGCGCATACCGTGCAGCGCGGCGATCTTGTCGGCCACCGCTTGCCGCAAGGCGGGAACGCCGGTCATGGGCGGATATTGGTTGGCGCCGCGGCGCATGGCCTGATCCACCGCGTCGATGAGGCGCGGGTCGCAGGAAAAATCCGGAAATCCCTGGCCGAGGTTGATGGCGCCATGCTCCTGCGCCAGTGCCGACATGACGGTGAAGATGGTGGTGCCGACTTGCGGCAGACGCGAGGCAATGTGGGGCGTTTGGTGAGTTTGGAGCGACATGGGGGACAGCGGCGGTCAGAGGGTGTGAACAAATCCGGCGTGGCAGAGCAGCGCGTCCAAACGCCCGCGATCAAGGCGCAAAGCACAGCCGTGCCCGTCGGCACGGCGAGCATTTGCAACGCCGAGCGGGGGTGTTTGGGCGCGAGGAGCGGGCGTGGCGGATTTGTTCACACCCTCTCAGATGGAAAACACGTCTTGCCCGTCCAGCTCACCACGCAGGGTTTGTTCCACCAGTTTGCGCGGCAGGCGGGGCGAGATCAGCTCGGTGAACAGGGGCACGAAACTGCGTTGCAGCACGCCGCGCTTGAACGCCACGCGCGTGAGCTGCTGACCGAACAGATGGCCGGCGGGAAGCGCGCGCAGTGCGGTGTCACGTTCAGCCGAGATGGCCATTTCGGCGATCAGCCCCACACCCAGCCCCAGTTCGACATAGGTTTTGAGCACGTCGGAATCGAGCGCTTCGAGCACGATCTGCGGTTGCAGGTTGGCATGGGCGAAGGCGGCATCGATCTGGCGGCGTCCGGCAAAGGTGGGCTCGTAGGTCACCAGCGGAAAGGTGGCCAGTTCGGCCAGGGTGAGCTCGGTGCGATCACACAAGGCGTGCCCGTGCGGCACGACGGCCAGATGCTGCCAGCTGTAGCAGGGCAGGGTGAGCAGGTCGGGCGAATCTTGCAGCGACTCGCTGGCCAGGCCCAGATCGGCGCGTTCTTCGCGCACGGCCTGCGCCACTTGGTCGGGCGTGCCCTGCAGCAGTTGCACCTGCACGGCGGGCATGCGTCGGCGGAACTCGGCAATCACCCAGGGCAGCTTGTAGCGGGCCTGGGTGTGAGTGGCGGCCACCGTGAGCTGGCCTGCATCGCGCGCGGCGTAGTCTTGCCCGATGCGCTTGAGGTTGGCGACCTCGCGCAGAATGATGTCCACACTGCGCAGCACCTCGACGCCCGGCTCGGTGAGTTTGCGGATGCGCTTGCCGTGGCGGCTGAAAATTTCCACCCCCAGCTCGCTCTCCAACTCGATGATGGCCTTGGACACGCCGGGCTGCGAGGTATGCAGCGCCCGCGCCGCCTCGGTGAGGTTGAGCTTGCGGCGCACGGCCTCTTGCAGAAAACGGAATTGGTGCAAGTTCATCGCAATCCTTGTTCGGCCGGTTTTAGCGGAACCGCACCTGCCAGGCAAACACGATCAGCCCCAGTCCGCCAAACAGCAGCATGGGCATGGCTGCGGTGATGGCCGGCGGCCACGTTCCCAAAATGCCCAGACTGGAAAACAAGGTGTTGAGCAGGATGAACGCGATTCCCAGCACGATGCCCGCGAGCACTTTGCCGCTGACGCCTTTCGAGCGCGTGTGCAGGTAGGCGAAGGGCAGGGCCAGCAGCAACATCACCACGGCGCTGAAGGGGTAGAACAGCTTTTTCCACAGTTGGATTTCATAGCGTTCCGCCGCCTGATGATTGGCGCGCAAATGCTGGATGTAGCGCCACAGGTCGATGGCCGACATCTTGTCGGGCGATAGCAACAGCACTCCGAGCACGCTGGGCGAGAGCGAGGTCCGCCAGCGATAGCTCGGCAACTGGGTCACTTTTAATGCGGCGCCGGTCTGTTGCGGGAGTTCGGTGCGGGTGACGTTGTGCAGCATCCAGGTGCCACCGCCTTCGTACTGGCCACTGGGCGCATGCAGTTCCGCAGCAATCTGCGCCTGGGCATTGAGCACGTAGATGTGGATGTCGGTGAGATCGCCTCGGGTGTTGATGGCCTTGATGTTGACGGTCTGATTGCCGCTTCGGTCTGAATCGTTGCGCAGCCAAACGCCCGAAGCCAATTGGGTGCCGATGCCGGAACCCCCCCCGGCCTGCAAGCGCGCCGACAGTTGCCCGGCTGCCGGTGCAAGCCACTCACCGAGCAGGAACAAGGTGACGACCAGTGCGGCGGCCAGTTGCAGCAGCAAAACCAGCGCCGCGCGCGGGCTCAGTCCCGAAATTCGCAGAATGGTGAATTCGCTGCTTGCGGCCAAAGAGGCCAGCGCGAACACGCCGCCCACCAGAGTGGCGATGGGCAACACTTCATAGGCGCGGCTGGGCATGCTCAGCGCGACATGCAGCAGGGTGCCGCTCAGGCTGAAACCCGGCTTGCCCAGATTGCTCAGGTCGTTGAGCATGTCGATGAAAAACAGCAGCGCAAGAAAAGCCAGGGTCACCAGACCCACTGCGCTGAGCACATGCAGCAGCAGAAAGCGGCGTACCGTGCGCATCAGGCGTGTGCTCCGGATCGTGCGCGGCCTGGCCACAGGCGGTGCAGCCAGCCGTTGCCCCGCATCAGCAGCAACAACAGGAACAGTACCGCGCCGCCATGCACCAGCAGGAAGCCGCTAGTAAATCCCACCCGGCCTTCGCTGATCCAGCCTTGCAGCACATTGAGCAGGTTGAAATAAATCAGATAAACCAGAATGGCGCTGATCAGGCTGCCCGCGCGGCCGGTTCGCACCGAACCCGAGGCCAGCGGCAGCGCCATCAAGGCCAGCAAGGCCGCAGACAACGGCACACCCAGCCGCCACGACAGTTCGCCCAGCCAGTTGGGAATGGCGGGGTTGAACAGATACTCGGTGGGTACGTTGCGGTTGGGCTGCGTGAGCCAGTTGACCGGCCCGGTCTTGTTGTCCGCCACATTGCTCAAACCGGTGGTTGCATCGAGCCGCATGTCCAGCGAATCGAAGGAGGTGATGGTGTAGTTGGCCTGCCCCGGCGTATGCGCGTAGCGGTTGCCGTTGCTCAGCACCAAAAAGGGCTGACCATCGATGCGCTGCACCTGCGCCGAGCGCGCCGTGATCAGCACCGTCTGTCCCGAGGTGTCATCGCGGATGAAAATGTCGTGCGCCACCCCCCCGGCCTGCGCGCCCTTGTCGATGAAAAACACCCGCTTGCCCGAGGCCGATTCGCGGAACTGCCCCGGCGCCACGCGCGAAATGTCGGAGCGTTGCTCGAAGCGGATGCGCAACGCCGTGGACTGCTGGTTGGCCCAGGGCCAGGCAAACAGGGTGAGTGCGGCGATCAACAGCAGAATGGGCCACGAAAAGCGCAGCACGCTGACCATCAACCGCAGCCGCCCCACCCCGGTGGTGCGCCAGATGGTCATCTCGGAATCGAGCCACATGCGAGTGAAGGTGAGCAGCACCGCCAGAAACAGCGACAGGGTGATGACGATCTGCAAATAGCTCAGCGCGGTCAGACCGATGAGCAGAAACACATCCTGCGGGCTGGCCTGACCATCGGACGCCTGACCCAGAATGCGAATGAGCATCAGGGTGATGACCACGGTGAACAGCACGGTGAAAGCGCCGCCGAAATTGCGGCTCATTTCACGGCGCAGGGTCAAATCGAGGAGCATGAGGAAAACTGGCGGCTGGGGCGATGTGGGCGGCGGGCCGCTGGGGGGGCGTAAAGCGAAGCGCGATGGAATAATGCAGCCACACTCACTCAGGAACCCTGAACATGAAATTCAGTATATCCGCCGTCAAAAAGCCGCTTCAGACCAAAACCGATGCCCTGGTGGTCTTTGTGCCCGAGGGGCGCGGCGCCAGCGGTCTGAACGATGCGGACGCACTCGACAACCTGATCGCCCAACTGGCCGTGGATGGCGATTTCAAGGCCAAGCCTGGCAGCGTTCTGTCACTGCACCGGCCCACCGCGGTCGCGGCGCGGCGTCTGCTGCTCGTGGGGCTGGCGGCCAAGCCGGAATTGCGCGACTGGAAAAAGGCGCTGCAGGCCGCCGCCCAGATGCTCAAGACCTTGCCGGTCAAGCAGGCGCATCTGCTGTCGGTCAATGGCCTGGATACCCTGGCTGAACTCACGCCCACGGTATTCTCCGAGGTGTTCCACCGCTTCGATACGACGCGTAACGTCGAAGACGCCGATACCCCTGCGCTCGAAGCCGTTCAGCTCTGCGCCGTGGGGGGCGATGCCGTGCCGGCTTCAGCGAAAGCCGCCCTGCAGCAGGCCGAGTCGGTCGCCATCGGCGTGCGCCTCACGCGCGAACTCGCCAATCTGCCGGCCAATTACTGCACGCCCACCTATCTCGCTGAAATGGCGAAAAAGATGGCCAAATTCCACGGACTGGACTGCAAGGTGCTCGGGCGTCCGGAAATGGAAAAGCTCGGTATGGGTTCGTTTCTGGCCGTGGCGCAGGGCTCGGTGCAGCCGCCCAAGTTCATCGTGCTGGAATATCGCGGCGCGGGCAAGAAAGACGCGCCGCATGTGCTCGTCGGTAAAGGCGTGACCTTCGATACCGGCGGCATTTCGCTCAAGCCCGGCGCCGAGATGGACGAAATGAAGTTCGACATGTCTGGAGCCGCGTCGGTGCTGGGCGCGTTCGAGGCCATTGCCCGCATCAAACCCAAGATCAACGTGGTCGGCCTGATCGCGGCCACCGAGAACATGCCCGACGGCGGCGCGATCAAACCCGGTGATGTGGTGACCAGCATGTCGGGTCAGACCATCGAAATTCTCAACACCGACGCCGAAGGCCGCCTCATCCTCTGCGACGCGCTGACCTACGCGGCGCGCTACAAACCGCAGTCGGTGGTGGACATCGCCACGCTCACCGGGGCCTGCGTGATTGCGCTGGGCAAGGTCAACAGTGGCCTGTTCACCGCAGACGACGCTCTGGCCAACGCGCTGCTCGAAGCCGGTCGCGCCACGCTCGATCCCTGCTGGCGCATGCCGCTTGAGACCGACTACGCCGATGCGCTCAAGAGCAATTTCGCCGATGTGGCCAATATCGGCGGGCGGCCCGCTGGCGCCATTACGGCAGCCTGCTTTCTGTGGCGCTTCGCGAAAGACTACCGCTGGGCGCACCTCGACATCGCGGGCACGGCCTGGAACAGCGGCGCCAACAAGGGGGCTACCGGCCGCCCGGTGCCGCTGCTGGTCAGCTACCTGCTGTCGCAGGCGCAATAAGCGTTGTCCGGCAACCCGACGTTGCGCGCCATCATGCCCTGCTCGGTCGAGTTTCGTGTGAACCTGCCCGACCCGCTGCGTTACGTCTGTGGGCTGCTGCGCACGGCGACGCAGCGCGGCGCTCGCGTGCTGGTAGCCGCGCCCGAGCCCTTGCTCACGGAACTCGATCCGTTGTTGTGGACTTTTCAGCCCGGCAGTTTTGTGCCGCATGTCTGGCAGGACGACCCGCTCGCTGACAAAACGCCGGTCATCCTGGCTCCTCAGCCCGATCTGCCCCGGGCCGGGCGGGTGACTGCCCTGGTGAATCTCGGCCCCGATCTGGTGACCGGCTGGGAATCTCTGGAGCGGGTGATCGAACTCGTCAGTGAAAACGGGCCCGACAAGCCCGCCGCCCGCGAACGCCTGCGCGCTTATCGGGCCGCCGGGTTCGATCCCACCATCATCCCGTCCCGATCATGAAATCTTTACCGCCCAACCCTGTCGTCTTGCCCGTGCTCACCGAGCGATTGGAGCCTGAGGATGCCGTGATCGAGGAAGACATCGTCGAACCCCCGTTTGCAGTCCAGCCCTCGGCCTATGCGCAGGCGGTCTATCGCGGCCCCGAGCTTGCACAGTCTGCAGACGTTCCGTTGCTGGAGGTGCCCGCCATCGACCTCGACGAACTCTGGCTGCGCATCGCACCCGGGCTTCAGCAGCAGTTGCTGGAGCTGGTTTACGCCGAGCTGGATGCGCTGGCCCCCCAACTGGCCGCCAGACTGTTCGACACCCTCAAGCCAACCCTGCGCGCCTCGCTCGCCGAGGCGTTGCAGCAAGCTTGAAACCGCTTGAACTGAAATAGTTTTGCCAGGCAGTCAACCCAAAAGCCAGCAGGCACATTGCTTGCTAGTGTTGGTAGAGGCGATCTGTTCAAAATTCTGTAACTCGGTTAATGTATCGCCCTGTCAGATTCAAGCTGACTTCACAACACAACACACGTCTTTCCTATTGGAGGCTCATTCATGAAACTGAAATACGTCGCTCCGCTGCTGGCCCTGTCCATGGCCATTGGCACCGCCTACGCTGCGGACACCATCACCGTCACCATCGGTAGCGCATCTCCCCTGTCTGGCCCGCAAGCCAGCTTCGGCCAGGACAACGCCAACGGCGTGAAAATGGCCATCAAAGATCTGAACGCGCAGAACATCGTCATCGGCGGCAAAAAGGTCGAGTGGAAGGTCGATGCCCAGGACGACCAAGCCGACCCGAAACAAGCCACCACTGTGGCGCAAAAATTCGTTGATGAAAAGGTCAATGGCGTCGTCGGCCACTTGAACTCCGGCTGCACCTTCCCCGCTTCGCGCATTTACAACAACGCCGGCATCCCCAACATCACCCCTTCATCCACCGATCCCAAGATTTCGCAACAAGGCTTCAAGACCTTCTTCCGCATCATCGCCAACGACAGCGCGCTGGGCGCAGGTTTGGCCAACTATGCCAAGAACACGCTGAAAGCCAAGACCGTCGCTGTGATCGATGACCGTACCGCCTACGGTCAGGGCGTGGCCGACGTGTTCGCCAAGACGGCCCAGAAAGACGGCATGAAACTGGTGGATCGCGAGTACACCAACGACAAAGCCACCGACTTCTCCGCCATTCTGACCAAGATCAAGGCTTCGCAGCCGGACATCATTTTCTACGGCGGCATGTATCCCCAGGCCGGCCCGCTGGTTCGCCAGATGCGCCAACTGGGCATCAAGGCCACGCTGATGGGCGGCGATGGCATCTGCGCACCGGAACTGGGCAAGCTCGCGGGTGAAGCCGTTGCTGGCGTCACCTGCGCCGAAGGCGGCTCCCCGCTGAGCCAGATGCCGGGCGGCGAAGCCTGGAAGAAGCGCTATGACGCCGAGTTCGGCGCCAGCGCGTTCCAGCTCTATTCGCCTTACTCGTATGACGGCACCATGGTGCTGGCGCATGCGATGATGAAAGCCAAGTCAGTCGATCCGAAGAAGTACCTGCCCTTCATCCAGAACATCGACTACAACGGCGTGACCAAGAAAGATATCCACTTCACCAAGACTGGTGAGTTGGTGGACGCCACCATCACCATCTCGACGTTCGACAAGGACGGCAAGAAGAGTGTGGTGGCCGTGCAGTAAACCCGGTGCGATTAGACCGTCTGTTGCGGCAGCGGTCCATCAAACCCAAGCGCCTTTCGGGGCGCTTTTTTGTGGGCGCCGACTCAGTCTGTGGGAGCGGCGCGCATAAAAAAGCCGAGAGACCTAGCGGCATCTCGGCTTTTCAGCGTCGCAGACCTATCGATCTACGTCCTTCAAGGCAACACTAGATATTGCGGGTGTCGCCTATGAATGCGTATGAATTACTTCTTCAGCGACAGCACCCACTCGGCCAGTTGCTTGGCTTGGGCGGGGGTGACTTGCGGGTTGGCGGGCATGGGCACCGGGCCCCACACGCCAGACACGCCGTGCAGGATGGCCTTGCTCAGGGTGTCAACCGCACCCGGTTTGCCAGCGTACTTGGCGGCGACTTCCTGGTAGGACGGGCCAACCAGTTTTTTGTCCACTGCGTGGCAAGCCAGGCAGTTCTTCGATTTGGCCAGAGCCAGCATGTCTTCAGCGGCGAAAGCCGATGACATGGTCATGGTGGCGGCAGCGGCCAGGGCAGCAGCGAAAACAGCTTTTTTCATTCCAGTCCTCCAGTAGGGTTAAACAAAACGGGTACAGCCAAGTAACGCATCTTAATCAATTCGGTTGACGCGCAGCACAAGAAGTCAGCGAGAATTGCTCAGGTGTCATTTCAGATTGATTTCACGCAACACGCGCAGTGCAAATCGGTGTTTCCTTTTGTATCTTGTCGCTATTTCCTCTCATGGGTGCACTGTCATGGCGTTTGTCATTCTGGGTCTGATCTTTATCGTCCTCAAACTCCTGAGCATCGGGCCCGTGGCGGCTTGGTCTTGGTGGTGGGTGCTCCTGCCCTTGGCGCTGGCGTTCATCTGGTGGGAGATCATCGACCCCATGTTCGGCATCTCGAAAAAGCGGGCCATGGGCGACATGGCCGATCGGCAGCAGGCAAGACGGCAAAAGTATCGTGAAAGCCTGGGGCTGGGCGGGGGAGAGCGCCGAAAAAAATAATCCGCGCAAGCCTTTGCCGGGCTGCGATACACTGGCTTTGGTCAGGAGAGCGCTGCGATGTTGTGCGGCCGCCGAAGGCGTAAGCCCTTACCGGGTGTACCGCTCAGGCAAAAGGACTGACCACACCGCAAGGTGTTCCTCACTGGAGAGTGGCGCTGAAATTGAGCGCTCACCGAAGGGGCAAGTCTGGCAACTCGGGTTCGCCGGATCAATCTCTCAGGTACCCGGGACAGCGAGGGGTTGAGTGCTGTGTCTTGCGCCGCGATGGCAAGAGATGCGGCGGCATTGGCGCCTTCAGGCGTCTCACCCCCCGCGAGAACCGACGTGTCCCACTCCGCAGATTCCGAACTGATTTTGACGCCCCTGCATGCCCTGCACCTTGAACTCGGTGCGCGCATGGTGCCATTTGCCGGTTATGCCATGCCGGTGCAATATCCGAAGGGCATTCTGGCCGAGCACCTGCATACCCGGCAAAGCGCGGGGCTGTTCGATATTTCGCATATGGGGCAAGTGGCGCTGCGAGGCGATGACGCCGCTGCGGCGCTCGAAACCTTGGTGCCCATGGACATCCAGGGGCTGCCCGAAGGCAAGCAGCGCTACGCCTTGTTCACCAATGAGCAGGGCGGCGTGCTCGACGACCTGATGGTGATTCCGCGTCAGCGTGCCGATGGAGCCGGGCAGGAGCTATTCCTCATCGTCAATGCCGCCTGCAAGGTGCAGGATGTGGCCTTGCTGCAGACGCTTTCTGATCGCTGCGAGGTTGTGCCCATGCCCGAGCAGGCCTTGCTGGCGCTGCAGGGGCCGCAAGCCGTGCAGACCTTCGCCCGTCTGGTGCCCGAGGCGGCCGACCTGGTGTTCATGACGGGTCGCTGGATGGATGTCCCGACCGAGGGGGGGGCGATTCGCATTTTTGCCACACGCAGTGGCTACACCGGAGAAGACGGGCTGGAAATCTCGGTGGCCGCCGCCGATGCGCAGCGGCTTGCGCGTTTGCTGCTCTCTCTGCCCGAGGTTGAGCCCATCGGTTTGGGGGCACGCGACACCTTGCGGCTCGAAGCCGGGCTCTGTCTCTACGGTCACGATATCGGCACCTCGACCACGCCGGTCGAGGCGGGGCTGACCTGGGCGATTCAGAAGGTGCGGCGCCACGGCGGCGCGCGCGCCGGAGGATTTCCGGGCGCCGAAGTTATCCTGGCCCAAATCGATCAGCCGAATCTCGCGCCCCGGCGCCGCATCGGCCTTATCGGTCTGGATCGCACCCCGGTGCGAGAGGGCACGGAGCTGCTGGCCGCCGATGGCCGCTCGGCGGGCCGGGTGAGCAGCGGCAGCTTTGCGCCGAGCGCGGGCGGCCCCGTGGCGATGGCCTATGTCGCCGCCGAGTTTGCCGTTCCCGCGGGCACGCTGTACGCCCAGGTGCGCGGCCGTGCCGTGCCCATGCAGTTGCAACCCATGCCGTTTGTGCCGCACCGCTATTGGCGTGGTTGATGGCGCGATTGCAGCCTTGATGCCTTGCCGCGTCTAATTTGATTCCCTTTTTGATATCCGGAGTTTTCCATGAGCCTGAAATTCACCCCCGACCATGAATGGATTCGCGTCGATGCCGCTGGCGTCGCCACCGTGGGCATCACCCCGCATGCGCAAGATGCGCTGGGCGACGTGGTGTTCGTCGATCTACCCGAAGTGGGCAAGACCTACGCCGCGCACGACACCGTGGGCGTGGTCGAGTCGGTGAAGGCGGCGGCCGATGTATTCAGCCCGGTTTCGGGCGAAGTGACCGAGGTCAATGAGACCCTGCGCGCTGATCCGTCGCTCGCCAACACCGACCCGCAGGACAGCGGCTGGTTTTTCCGCATCAAGCTGTCTGATCCGAGCCAGCTCGACGGCCTCATGGACGAAGCCGCCTACGCCGAACTGCTCAAGAACGCCTGAACACACCTGCCTTTCCGGAGATACGCATGTTGATGTCCACCCAACCCGCGCTGCGCGATCTTGAAGATGCGCAGGCCTTCCAGCGCCGTCACATCGGCCCCGATGCGGCAGAGCAGCAGCACATGCTGTCGGCGCTGGGCGCTGAAGATCTGTCGGGTTTGATGAGCGCGGTGATCCCTGCAGCTATCCGTCGCAAGCAGGCGTTCGATTTGCCGACGGCCATCGACGAAGCTCAGGCGCTGAGCGAGTTGCGCGGCATCGCCAGCGGCAACCGGGTGATGCGCAGCTATATCGGCCAGGGCTACTACAACGCCCTGATGCCCGGCGTCATTCAGCGCAATGTGCTGGAGAACCCGGCCTGGTACACCGCGTACACGCCGTATCAGCCGGAGATCAGCCAGGGGCGGCTGGAGGCGCTGCTCAACTTCCAGACCCTGGTGGCCGATCTCACCGGCATGGATGTGTCGAACGCCTCCATGCTCGACGAGGCCACCGCCGCCGCCGAGGCCATGACCCTGGCGCTGCGTTCGAGCAAGTCGCCCTCCAAATCGCAGCGCTTTTTCGTCGCTGACGATGTGCTGCCGCAAACCCTCGAAGTGCTGCACACCCGCGCCGCGCCGCTGGACATCGAGGTCGTTACCGGCGCGGTGGACGAGGCGCTGGAAGGTGAGTATTTCGGCGTGCTGCTGCAATACCCGGGCGTGGACGGCACCGTGCGCGACGACCGCGAACGCATCGCCGCGCTCAAGGCCAAAGGCGTGCTGGTCGTGGTGGCGGCCGATCTCTTGGCGCTCACCCTGCTGATGTCGCCGGGCGAACTCGGGGCCGACATCGCCTGCGGCACCACCCAGCGTTTCGGTCTGCCGCTGGGGCTGGGCGGCCCGCACGCCGGTTATCTGGCGGTGCGCGACGCGCTCAAGCGCTCGATGCCCGGCCGTCTCGTCGGCGTCAGCCAGGACGCGCATGGACAACCGGCTTACCGCCTGGCGCTGCAGACCCGGGAGCAGCACATCCGCCGCGAAAAAGCCACCAGCAATATTTGCACCGCGCAGGTGCTGCCCGCCGTGCTGGCCAGCATGTACGCGGTCTATCACGGCCCCGAGGGCCTCAAGCGCATCGCCCAGCGGGTGCATGCCTATACCGTGCTGCTGGCGCAGGGGCTGGAGCAGATCGGCCTGCCGGTGCTCAATGCCCAGTTCTTCGACACCCTGTCGGTACACACCGGCGCGCGCACTGAAGAGGTGCATGCCGCTGCGCTGAAGCGGGGCATCAACTTCCGCCGTATCGGCGCGCAGCATGTCGCGGTGTCGCTGGACGAAACCGTCACCCGCGGCGATCTGGCCGACATCCTCGCCTGCTTCGGCGTGACGCAGAATGAGGCGCTGTTTGCCGCCGCAGAAAAGGGTGTGGCGCCGCGCTGGCCGCAGCAACTGGCCCGAGTCAGCGCATTCCTCACCCATCCGGTGTTCCATCGCTATCGCAGCGAGACTGAAATGCTGCGCTACCTGCGCCGTCTGGCCGACAAGGACATCGCGCTCGACCGCGCCATGATTCCGCTGGGCTCGTGCACCATGAAGCTCAACGCCACCAGCGAGATGACGCCCATCACCTGGCCTGAGTTCGCCGCCATTCACCCCTTTGCGCCCGCAGACCAAAGCCGCGGCTACACCCAACTGGCGCAGCAGCTCGAACAATGGCTGTGTGCCGCCACGGGCTACGACGCCATGTGCCTGCAGCCCAACGCCGGATCGCAGGGCGAGTACTCAGGGCTGCTGGTCATTCGCGCCTATCACGCCAGCCGGGGTGAAGGGCATCGCGATGTCTGCCTCATTCCCTCTTCGGCCCACGGCACCAACCCGGCGTCTGCGCAGATGGCGGGCATGCGAGTGGTCGTCACCGCCTGCGATGCGCAGGGCAACGTCGATCTGGCCGATCTGCGCGCCAAGGCCGAGCAGCATGCCGACCAGCTCGCCGCGTGCATGATCACCTACCCGAGTACGCACGGCGTGTTCGAGACCGAAGTGCGCGCCATCTGCGACATCATCCACCAGTATGGCGGGCAGGTGTATGTGGACGGCGCCAATATGAACGCGCTGGTCGGCCTGGCCAGCCCGCCCGAGTTCGGTGCGGATGTGTCGCACCTGAATCTGCATAAGACTTTCTGCATTCCGCACGGCGGCGGCGGCCCCGGCGTAGGGCCGATCGGCGTGCGCGCCCACCTCGCCCCGTTCCTGCCAGTGCATCGTTCCACCGGTCTGGAGCGTGAAGGCGCCGTCGGTGCGGTCAGCGCAGCCCCCCTGGGCAATGCCAGCGTGCTGCCGATTTCGTGGATGTATATGCGCATGATGGGCGCGGACGGGCTGACGCAGGCCAGCCGCGTGGCCATTCTGTCGGCCAACTACATCGCCGAAAAGCTCAAGGACCACTATCCGGTGCTCTACACCGGCGAGAACGGCCGCGTGGCGCACGAATGCATTCTCGACCTGCGTCCGCTGAAGGATGCCACCGGCATCAGCAACGAAGATGTCGCCAAGCGCCTGATGGACTACGGTTTTCACGCACCGACCATGAGCTTCCCGGTGCCGGGCACGCTGATGATCGAGCCGACCGAAAGCGAGTCGCTGGCCGAGCTCGACCGCTTCATCGACGCCATGATCGCCATCCGCGCCGAGATTGCCCGGGTGGAAAAAGGGGAATGGCCTCGTGAGGACAATCCTCTGAAGGCCGCCCCGCACACCGCAGCGAGCGTGCTCGGCGCGGATTGGGCGCATGTCCACAGCCGCGAGGAGGCCGCCTTTCCGATTTCCGCCTTGAGGGCCAACAAATACTGGCCGCCGGTGGGCCGGGTGGACAACGCCTGGGGCGACCGCAACCTGCAGTGCGCCTGCCTGCCCATCAGCGACTACATCTAAAAAGACGCACCATGCACCCCCCTGAACTCCGCCAGCATTTCGCCAGCGACAATTACGCCGGCATCTGTCCCGAAGCCCTGCACTGGCTGCTGCAGGCCAATGCCTCGGGCCATCAGCCGGCGTATGGCGACGATGGCTGGACGCACCGCGTCTCCGACCGGCTGCGCGAACTGTTCCAGACCGATTGCGACGTGTACTTCGTGTTCAACGGCACCGCGGCCAACTCGCTGGCGCTGGCCGCCATGTGCCAGAGCTATCACGCAGTGATCTGCACCCCGGTGGCGCATATCGAAACCGATGAATGCGGCTGTCCGGAGTTTTTCTCCGGCGGCTCCAAGCTGCTGATCACCGAGGCTGAAAGCGCGCAGGCGCGGCGCGGCAAGCTCACGCCCGAGGCCATCGACTATCTGGCCACCAAGCGCAGCGACATCCATTCGCCCAAGCCCAAGGTCGTCTCCATCACCCAGGCCACCGAGCTGGGCACGGTGTATAGCGTCGAAGAGGTGCGCGCCATTGCCGCCATGGCCAAGCGCCACCATCTCAAGCTGCACATGGACGGGGCCCGGTTCGCCAACGCCGTGGCTACGCTGGGCTGTCATCCGAGCGACATCACCTGGCGCGCCGGGGTGGACGTGCTGTGCTTCGGCGGCACCAAGAACGGTCTGCCCGTGGGCGAAGCCGTGGTGTTTTTCGACCGAGAGCTGTCCGCCGATTTCGCCTGGCGCGTGAAGCAAGCCGGGCAGCTTGCCTCGAAGATGCGCTTCATTTCCGCGCCCTGGCTGGGCATGCTGGAAAACGACAACTGGCTGCGTCACGCCCGCCATGCCAACGCCATGGCGCAGCGTCTTTATGCTGCCATCCATGAGGTGCCCGGCGTACGGGTGATGCATCCGCCCGAGGCCAACGCCGTGTTCGCCCATCTGCCGCGGGGCGTCATCGACACCCTGCACGGCCAGGGCTGGCGCTTCTATGAATTCATCGCCGACGGCGGCTGTCGCCTGATGTGCGCCTGGGACACCACGCCGGAATCGGTCGATGCTTTCGCCGCCGATCTCATCGCGGCCTGCACGGCGCAGGCTTGATCTGAAGGAGGCGCCGTGGCCGTCTCCGTGTTCGATCTGTTCAAGGTAGGCATCGGCCCCAGCAGCTCGCACACCGTGGGGCCGATGCGGGCTGCGCGACTGTTCGCCCTGCATCTGCAAAGCAGTCAACTTATGTCCCGCGTCGCCCGGATCGAATGCGCGCTGTATGGCTCGCTGGGCGCTACGGGCAAGGGGCATGGCAGCGACAAGGCCGTCATCCTCGGTCTGATGGGTGAGCAGCCCGATACCGTGGATGTGGACACCATTGCCGCGCGCATCGCGGCGCTGCAGACCACGCACCGACTCGACCTGCTGGGCACGCAAGCGCTGGACTTCGACCCCGCGCGCGACATTGTGTTTTTCGCGCTCAAGCAGTTGCCGCTGCATGCCAACGGCCTGCGGTTTTCTGCCCATGACGCTGCTGGAGCGCTGATTGATCAGCGCGTTTACTACTCCGTGGGCGGCGGCTTCGTGGTGAGCGAAGACGTCGCGGCCGATGGCGAAAAGCAAAAACGCATCGCGCCCGACACCACCGTGCTGCCCCTGCCGTTTCACAGCGGGGCAGAGCTGCTGGAACTCACCCGTGCGCACCAACTCAGCATCGCGGGTGTCATGCGCCGCAACGAGCAGCATTGGCGCAGCGATGCCGAAATCAACCGCGGCCTGCAGCACATCTGGCAGGTCATGCAAGCCTGCGTCGCGCATGGCTGCGCCACCGAAGGCGAGTTGCCCGGCTGGCTGCATGTGCGGCGCCGTGCGCCCAAGCTCTATCGCACCCTGAGCGGCGCGCACGGAGTTGCGCTGACTGATGCCTCCGCGCTGCCGATGCCGCCAACGCCGCTGAGCGATCCGCTGCAAGTCATCGACTGGGTCAATCTCTTCGCCCTGGCCGTCAATGAAGAGAACGCCGCAGGCGGTCGCGTGGTCACCGCGCCGACCAACGGCGCTGCGGGCATCATCCCCGCCGTGCTGCACTACTACACCCGCTTCGTCCCAAACGCGAGCGAGGCGGGTGTGGCCGACTTTCTGCTCACCGCGGGCGCCATCGGCCTGCTCTACAAAGAAAACGCCTCGATCAGCGGCGCCGAGGTTGGCTGCCAGGGTGAGGTGGGCGTGGCCTGCTCCATGGCCGCCGGTGCGCTCTGCGCTGTCATCGGCGGCACGCCCGAACAGGTGGAAAACGCCGCGGAAATCGGCATGGAACACCACCTCGGCCTGACTTGCGACCCCGTTGGCGGGCTGGTGCAAGTGCCCTGCATCGAGCGCAACGCCATCGCTTCGGTGCAGGCGCTCAACGCCGCGCGCATGGCCCTGCACGGCGACGGCCGCCACATCGTCTCGCTCGATCAGGTCATCAAGACTATGCGCGACACCGGCGCGGACATGCAGACCAAATACAAAGAAACCGCCCGCGGCGGTCTGGCGGTGAATATCGTCGAATGTTGAGCGCGGCTGCCGCGTACGCCGAAGCCGGCAGCCGTCGGCAACGGCAGCCTTGGTTATGCTTTGAGAATTTTGCTGACCTGCATCGGACGTTTCCTCATGATCTTCCTCACCGGAGCCGCCGGTTTCATCGGCGCCAATTTTGTGCACCAGTGGCTGGGCCAGATGGACGAGCCCGTGCTGGTGCTCGACGCGCTCACTTATGCGGGCAACCTGGAGAGCCTGGCCCCAGTGGCCTCCGACCCGCGCTACCACTTCGCGCAGCTCGATATTTGCGACCGCCCAGCGGTGGCCGCGCTGCTGGCTCAGCACCGCCCCCGCGCCCTCCTGCACTTCGCCGCCGAGAGCCATGTCGACCGCTCCATCCACGGCCCCGGCGACTTCATCCGCACCAATGTGCAAGGCACCTTCGAGCTGCTCGAAGCCACCCGCGCCTACTGGGCCGCGTTGCCCGCGCCGGAGAAAGCCGCCTTCCGCTTCCTGCACGTCTCCACCGACGAGGTGTACGGCAGCCTCTCGCTCACCGACCCCGCCTTCACCGAGACCACCCCCTACGCGCCCAACAGCCCCTACAGCGCGAGCAAGGCAGCAAGCGATCACCTCGTGCGCGCCTGGCATCACACCTATGGGCTGCCTACGCTCACCACCAACTGCTCCAACAACTACGGCCCCTACCAGTTCCCCGAAAAGCTCATCCCGCTGATGATCCACAACGCCCTGGCCGACAAACCCCTGCCGGTGTATGGCGACGGCCAGAACGTGCGCGACTGGCTGTATGTGCAAGACCACTGCCGCGCCATCGCCCGCGTGCTCGAAGCGGGCAGCCCTGGTGAGACCTACAACGTCGGCGGCTGCAACGAGGTGAAGAATCTCGATGTGGTGCACACCCTGTGCGACCTGCTCGATCAACTCCGCCCCAAGATGGATGGCAGCAGCTACCGGGCGCAGATCACTTTTGTGGCCGACCGTCCCGGCCATGACCGGCGCTACGCCATCGACGCCCGCAAGATCGAGCGCGAACTGGGCTGGACTCCGCAAGAAACCTTCGCCACCGGCCTGCGCAAAACCGTGCAGTGGTATCTCGACAACCCGGATTGGGTGGAACACGTCACCAGCGGCGCCTACCGCCAGTGGGTCGGC
>NZ_NCKP01000061.1:0-12347 GCF_002282795.1 Thiomonas sp. 13-64-67 | reverse complement strand
CGGCGAGTTTGTCGTGCAGGGTGGACGCGGTGTCGGTGGATTCAATCGGCAGGGCCTGCTCCAGCAGCATGTCGCCCGTGTCGAGCCCCGCGTCCATCTGCATCAGGGTGATGCCCGTCTGCGCATCGCCTGCCTCGATCGCCCGCTGGATAGGGGCTGCTCCACGCCACCTCGGCAGCAGCGAGCCGTGAATGTTCAAGCAGCCCAATCGCGGCAGCGTCAGCACCGACGTCGGCAGAATCAGGCCGTAGGCCGCCACGACCAGCGCGTCCGCCTGGGCGGCGCGCAACGCCGCGTGTGCCTGCGCGGCCTGTTCGGCATAGCGCCCGTCCAGTCGCAGACCTTGGGGTTGAATGACCTCAATTTGCGCCGCCGAAGCAACTTGCTTGACCGGGCTGGACTGCAGTTTCATGCCGCGGCCCGCGGGGCGGTCGGGCTGGGTCAGCACCAGAGGCACGGTATAGCCCGCGCTCAGAACGGCGCGCAACGCCACCGCGGCGAACTCCGGCGTGCCGGCAAACGCCACGCGCAAACGGCGCGCAGAAGACGAAGCGGGCATGGCCTGGCTCAAGCGGCCTGCCTCTGCCGTTTGAGCATTTTGGTCTTGATCCGGTTGCGCTTGAGCGGCGAGAGATAATCGACAAAAACCTTGCCCATCAGATGATCCATTTCATGCTGAATGCACACCGCGGTCAGCCCGTCGGCGTCCATCTCGAAGGGCTGGCCCTGCGCGTCCAGCGCGCGCACCCGCACCGTGGCCGGCCGCGTGACTTTGTCGTAAATGCCAGGGACGGACAGGCACCCCTCTTCCCATTCCTTGTCTTCCGCGCTGTGCCGCACGATTTCCGGGTTGATGAGCGCCAGAGGTTGATTGCGCTCTTCCGAGGTATCCATGACGATGATGCGCTCGTGCACATCGACCTGCGTCGCGGCCAGGCCGACGCCATTGGAGGCGTACATGGTCTCGAACATCGCCGCCACCAGGGCGCGCACCCGCTCATCGACCGCCGCAACCGGCTTGGCCACGGTGTAAAGACGCGGATCGGGATATTGAAGAATGGTCAGTTGTTCCATGGCTCGCATTTTAGTTATTTGCGATGGAAAAGGCTTTATCCATTGCAAAAACGGGGGTGGCCGACTCTGCACGCGCCGTCGGTCGGGCGCGCCCGCAACATTCTTGCAACTGCCGCCCCGTCCAAACGCCGACCAAACGGTGATTTGATTGCCGCATCAAGGTGTTGCGTGCACAATGTGCTCAACAATTTTGAGATATGGGCCCTGGAATCGCAAATTTCCACGGGGGGCAGATTCACAAAAGACCACACCGCGCCGGATGTGGCCACCGTTTCGATCTGGGGACTTTGCGCCATGCTGAGACAGGCTTTCCACCACCCTTTCAACCTTTTTTCGCGTCGTATGAGCTACCGCGCTCTGGCTGCCGCGCTGGCGCTGGCCACAGCGGCGCCCTGGGCTTGCGCCACCAACCCATCGGCCGACGCGCCCGCGCTGCATGGCCTGCCCAGCTATCCGGTGGCTCCGGCGCAGCGCGCCCAGGCTGAACTGACCGCGCAGACCGGCGTGACACCTTGTGGGCAATTTCCGGCATGTACCTGCGCAAGCCCTGGGACTGGCCCAAGCTGTGGGGCATGAATCTGCAGCAGATCCGCAACCCGCACTGGATTTTTCCGGGGCAAGTGCTGTTTCTCGACATTTCCAACGGCCGTGCCCGCCTCACCATGGGCAGTGACAGCCAGGGCATTCCCACGGTGAAGCTCAACCCGCAGGTCGAATCCAGCCCGCTGCCGCCTGAAGGTATTCCCACCATCTCGCCAGAACTCATCGCGCCCTTCCTCACCCAGCCGCTGATCGTCGAGCCCGATACCCTCGAAGCCTCGCCGCGCATCGTGGCCTTGCCCAAGGGACACACCATGGCGTCGCCCGGCACGCAGGTCTATGTGCGCGGTGATGTGAGCAAAGCCACGCGCTATCAGATCTATCGCCCGGCCAAGCCGCTGGTCGATCCGGCCACGAAAAAAATCATCGCCTACCAGGCCGAATATCTTGGCACGACCAATCTCGTCGAGCCGCCTTCCGGGCCGGATGCGGTGTCTGTGTTCCGGGTCGATGGCATCGAGCGTGAAGTCGGCGTGGGCGACCGGCTGGTCATCGCGCCGCCGCGTGAATTCCTCAACTACACCCCGCACGCCCCGGCCAAGCCGATCAGCGGCGACATTGTTTCGATCTACGGCGATCTGAGCATGGCGGCCAAGAACAGCGTGGTCGCGCTCAACCGCGGGGCCGACGACGGGCTGGAGCGCGGCGACGTGCTGGCGCTGTGGCACAACAGCCGCATGGTCAAAGACTCGACGGCGCCCGGCAAACCCGAGATCGAACTGCCCGACCGCCGCGTGGGCGTGATGATGGTGTTTCGCACCTTCAAGCATGTGGCCTATGCGCTCATCCTGTCGGCCGACGAACCGGTTGAAGTCGCCGACCGCTTCACCCAGCCCTGATCGCCGCAGCGGCCTTCGGCACGGTCGAGCATGACGCCGCCTGAAGACCTCGCCGACTGGCTGCGGCTGATGCAGACTCCGGGCGTTGGCGCACTCACCGCGCGCCAACTGCTCAGCGCCTTCGGGCCTCCGTCGCTGATTTTCCAGGCCTCGCACGCCGCGCTGACTCGGGTGGTCAGCGCCGCCGTCGCCTCGGCGCTGCTGACCGACCCCGACCGCGAAACCCAAGACCTCATCGCCCGCACCCTGGAATGGGCCGCCCAGCCGGGGCAGGCCTGCATCACCCTGGACGATCCGGCTTATCCGCAAAGCCTGCTCGACATCACCGATCCGCCGCCCTTGCTTTACGCTTTGGGCGACGCCGCCCTGCTGGGCGCCCCGCGGCGACTGGCCATGGTGGGCGCACGTACCCCCACCGCACAGGGCGAGCGCGATGCCCAGGCGTTTGCGCAAGCTTTCAGCGAAGCCGGGGCCACTATCGTGTCAGGATTTGCCCTGGGCATCGACGCCGCCGCGCATCGCGGCGCTCTGGCCGCGACGGGCGAGCACGCCGGTTCGACCATCGCCGTGCTCGGCACCGGCTGCGACCGCGTCTATCCGCCACGCCACAAAGAGCTGGCGCATCTCGTGGCCGATCGCGGGCTGCTGCTCTCCGAGTTTGCGCTGGGCACCGCTCCAGCCAAGGGCAATTTTCCGCGCCGCAACCGCCTCATCAGCGGCCTGTCACGCGGGGTGCTGGTGGTCGAGGCCGCCACGCACTCCGGTTCGCTCATCACCGCGCGGCTGGCTGGCGAGCAGGGGCGCGAAGTCTTTGCCATGCCCGGCTCGATCCACAACCCCCTGGCGCATGGCTGCCACCGTCTCATCCGCGAAGGCGCCAAGCTCGTCGAAACCGCGCAAGACGTGCTGGAGGAATTTGCCTGGGATGCGCGCCCCGCCGCGAAAACCACGACGGCAGACGCATCGCCCGCCGCGGAAGCCCCGCCCGAATGCGACACCGAATGCGACATCCTGCGCACCCTCGGCTACGACATCCGCAGCTTCGACGATCTCAGCGCGCGCACCGGCTGGCCTGCCGACCGGCTGGGCGCGCGCCTGCTCGAACTTGAGCTGGAGGGCCAGGTCGCGCGCCTGCCCGGCGGCCGCTTTCAGCGCATCGCCCGCGCCTGAAATCCGGCCACCCTTCGCGTGCTCCTGACCCGGCCTGATGCTGGGAGAAAACCGCGAAACAATCCGTCATCGCGTCATGCATAGAATGGCCTCATGTTCGATATTCTCATGTATCTCTACGAGTCCTACTGGCATCCGGAAGCCTGCCCCGAGTTCGGGCAGCTCACGCGCAAACTCAGCGCGGCTGGGTTCGAGAGCGACGAAATCCACGAAGCCATCGACTGGCTTCGCGGGCTCGACAGCGCCGTAGGCGGCCTCAAGACCCAGCACGAGCAGAGCGCACACGCCATTCGTCTTTACGCGCAGCAAGAGCTCGACTGCCTGGGGCTGGAAGCCATCGGCTATCTCAACTTTCTCGAGAGCGCCGGGGTGCTCAAGCCGCATCTGCGCGAACTCACCATCGAGCGCGCGCTGGCCACCGGCATGCAGCCGCTACCGCTGGAGCATCTCAAAACCATCGTGCTGTTGATTTTCTGGCGTCTGGACGAAGAGCCCGATGCCCTGATTCTCGACGAGCTGTTCGTCGAAGCCGAAGACCGCGTGGTGCATTGAGCTAACTGCTGCCGCTCGGCTTCGGCCACGACTCGCCCAACCCCTCCCTGAAAGATTTCCGATGCCAGTTTCCCCCATCCGCATCAGCCTGGGCGCCGCCCTGCTGGCCAGTCTCGCCCTCGCCGGTTGCGGCGGCGGTGCGACCAACACCAACTATTCCGGCTCGACCGTCACAGGGCAGGTGCTCATGGGGGCGAACAGCCCGGTGAACGGCAACGGCACCAACAATGTCTGCGCCTACGCCATCGTCAACGGTCAGGGCAATCCGCTAACCACCACGGTGACGCCGTACACCAGCTATGGCACTGTGCTGGACTACGTGCCTTCAGCGGCCGACGGCAGCTTCAGCATGAACCTCACCAGCTTCTACGGCCCGGTCCTGCTGCAAGTCGTGGGCGGCACCTATAGCTACAACGGCGCTTCGCAGGCGCTCAACAGCCTGACCTCCACGGCGCTCAATCTCGCCGCCAGCGCCAGTAACGCCGCACTGGCGACGAACGCCAGCCTGCAAGCCATGGTGAACGTGGGCGGCGGCGGAACGGTCACGGCCAACATCACCCCGCTGACCACTTTCGCCGTGGCCCGTATCACCCCGAACAGTGGCCTGACGCTCGCCAACTACACCGCCTCGCTGCAAGACATCGCCGGGCAATTCGGCCTGGGCGGCTTGGCTCTGGCCACGGCGGTTCCCACGGCTGGAGATGCTTACGACAAGGCGCTGATCGGAGTGGATCAGTACCTACTCAATATGGGCACCACACTCGGCGCCACCGACGACCCCTACGGCGCCAATCTGCTCAACTGGACCAATCTCGGTTCAGCCACCACGGCAGGCACTGTTTCTGCGGATTACAGCACGGCCTACAACCAAGCCAACGGTACGACCGGGGTCAGCTTCAACTTCAACTGACCGTCTCGGCGCCCACAAAAAAGCCAGCTCACGCTGGCTTTTTTGTGGGCGGCTGATTTCAGACCACCGCGCCCGCGTTCGGGTCGTTGCGGTCGCTGGGCTTGTTGCCGCCCGGCTTGATCAGGTCTTCGCGCTTCACGCCGAACCACATCGCCAGCGCGGCGGCGACGAACACCGAACTGTAGATGCTCATCGAAATGCCGATGATCAGCGCCAAGGCGAAGTAGTGCAGCGCCGGGCCGCCGAAGAAGAACATGGAAAACGCCATCGCCAGCGTCGAGCCGTGGGTGATGACGGTGCGACTGATGGTGTTGGTAATGGCGCTGTCGATCACCTGCACCGTGGTGTATTTACGGTACTTGCGGAAGTTTTCGCGCACCCGGTCGAAGATCACCACCGACTCGTTGACCGAATAACCCAGCACCGCCAGCACCGCCGCCAGCACCGGCAGGGAAAATTCCCACTGGAACAGCGCAAAGAAGCCGAGCACGATGATCACGTCGTGCAGGTTGGCGAGGATGGCCGCCACCGAGAACTTCCACTCGAAGCGCACCGCCAGATAGGCGACGATGCCGAAGATCACCAGCGCCAGCGCCTTGAGACCATCGGTGGCCAGCTCAGACCCCACCTGCGGGCCGACGAATTCGGTGCGGCGCTGCTGCGCCTGCGGATCGGCAGCCAGCAGCCCGGCCATGACCTTGGTGCTCTGCTCCGAGCTGGTCTCGCCCTTGTGCAGCGGCAGGCGGATGACCACATCATTGGCGTTGCCGTAGGCCTGCACTTGCGCATCGGCGTAACCGAGTTTGCTCAGGGTGGCGCGGATGCCGTCGATGTTCGCCCCCTGGCTGTAACCGACTTCCATCACCGTGCCGCCGGTAAATTCGATCGACAGATTGAGCCCGCGGGTGAAGAGGAAGAACACCGCGGCGACAAACAGCACCGCGGAGACGACGTTGAACGTCAGCGCGTTGCGCATGAACGGGATGTCGCGCTTGATACGGAAAAATTCCATGATGTGCCTTGAATCGGAAGTCTTTGGGCCGTCGGCGGATCAATGCACCTTGCGGCGCGGCTTGGTGGTGCGCGGTGTGGGTGCGTCCAGCGGCTTTCCAGCTTTCACCGCGTCACTCGCGGCGCCGGACGACAGCGCCCCCGCCGCGGCTTCAGCCGCTTGCGGCTTCCAGATCTGGCCGATGGAGATGCTGTGCAGGCGGCGCTTGCGGCCATACCAGAGGTTGATGATGCCGCGCGAGAAGAACACCGCCGAGAACATCGAGGTGAGAATGCCCAGCACGTGCACTACGGCGAATCCGCGAATGGCGCCCGAGCCGAAGATCAGCAGCGCGACCCCGGCAATCAGCGTGGTGACGTTGGAGTCGAAGATGGTGGCCCAAGCGCGTTCGTAGCCGTGGAAAATCGCGTTTTGCGGACTGGCGCCGTTGCGCAGTTCCTCGCGGATGCGCTCGTTGATCAGTACGTTCGAGTCGATGGCCATACCCAGCGCCAGCGCCATGGCCGCGATGCCGGGCAGAGTGAGTGTGGCCTGCAACATGGAGAGCACCGCCACCAGCAGCAGCAGGTTGACCGCCAGACCGATGGACGACACCACGCCGAAGAACATGTAGTAGATCGACATGAAAATGACGATGGCAACGAAGCCCCAGGTCACCGAGTGGAAGCCCTGGCTGATGTTCTGCTGCCCCAGGCTAGGGCCGACGGTGCGCTCTTCGATGATGTTCATCGGCGCAGCCAGGGCACCGGCGCGCAGCAGCAGCGCGGTGTCGTTGGCTTCCTGCACGGTCATGTGGCCGGAGATCTGCACCCGGCCGCCGGCGATTTCGCTGCGGATCACCGGGGCGGTGATAATTTCGCCGCGGCCGCGGTCGAACAGAATCATGGCGGTGCGCTTGCCCACGTTCTCCCGCGTGACTTGCTGGAAGATGCGGGAGCCCTTGGAGTCGAGGGTGAGGAACACCGCGGGCTCGTTGGTCTGCTGGTCGAAGCCGGGCTGGGCGTCGGTGAGGTTGTCGCCGGTCAGCAGCACGTCGCGCTTGACCACCAGTTTGCCGCCATCGCGGTCCGGAAAGATCTGGTCGCCGGCGGGCAGCGGGCCCTGCCCGGCCAGCGCGGCCTGGGCTGCGGCGCTGTCGTCCACCATGCGCACTTCGAGTGAGGCGGTGCGGCCGAGAATGTCCTTGGCCCGGGCCACGTCCTGAATACCGGGCAGCTCGACCACCACGCGGTCGCGACCCTGTTGCTGGATGATGGGCTCGGCCACGCCGAGTTCGTTGATGCGGTTGTGCAGGGTCTGGATGTTCTGCTTGATGGCGTAGTCTTCTTCCTGCGACACGGCGGCAGGCGTCAGACTGGCGCTGAGGCTGTAGGGGCCTGCGGGCGCTTGCGGGGCCAGCTGCAAATCGGGATGCTGGCGGGTGATGAGTTCCTTGGCCGTGTTCAGTGCGCTGGCATCGACAAAAACGCCCTGAAGGGTGTCGCCCACGCGTTCGAGCTTGGTATAGCGCGCGTCTTTGTCGCGCAGATCGCGGCGCAGCTCGCCGGAAATCGAGTCGAGCTTTTTGTGCACCGCCGCCTGCATGTCCACCTGCAGCAGGAAGTGCACGCCCCCGCGCAGGTCGAGACCGAGGTACATGGGATGAGCGCCCAGCGCCGTCAGCCACGCGGGCGAACGCGACAGCAGATTGACCGCGACCACATACCGCGGATCGTCCGCATTGGGGTTGAGCGCCTTGGCCAGAACATCGCGCGCCTTGAGCTGCACGCTGGTGTTGCTGAAGCGGTAGTTGACCGTGGCGCCGTTGAAATCGGCCGAATCGGGCTTGAGGTTAGCCGCGTCCAGAATCTGCTCGCCTTTGAGCAGCAGGGCGTTGTCGACCTTGCCGCCGTTGGTGCTTGAAATCTGCACTGAGGGCGATTCGCCATACAGATTGGGCAGCGCATACACCACGCCAACCACCAGGACGACGACCATGATGAGATATTTCCACCAGGGATAGCGATTCATGACAACAACCTCGTTTCACCCGCCGATGCGGCGCGGGTTCAAATAAAAATCCCGCACAAGTCGGGCCTGCACGGTTGGGCCCGCGAAGGCGCGGGCCGACAGGGACGCATGGACGCGCTCAGATGCCGCTCTTGATCGTGCCCTTGGGCAGCACCATGGTCACCGCGTTGCGCTGCAGCAGTACCTCAGTGTTGGCGGCGATTTCTAGCGTGACATAGTTGTCGTTGATTTTGCTGATCTTGCCCACGACGCCGCCCGTGGTCACCACTTCGTCGCCCTTGGCCAGCGCGGCCAGCATGGCGCGCAGTTCCTTTTGCTTTTTCATCTGCGGACGCAGCATGACGAAGTACAGGATGACGAACATCACGATGATGGGCAGCAGGCTCATCAGGGTGGAACCTGCACTGGGTGCGGGGGCAGCAGCTTGCGCGTGGGCAACAGAAATAAGGTTCATGGGGAAGATGGAACGGTGGATTTCATCGGCATCCTGGCTCGTGGCCAGGGTCGGTTAGCCGCGTATTGTCGCAAAGCTGAGGCCGGGTGCCGCAAATTTCTTCAAATCTCTCAGTCGCTCCCCGCCCCCTGTCGCACAAAGACCATAAGATGTCTGCTTTCATTTGAGGGCCCAGCACCATGAAACGTCTGCGCATTGGCATCGTTGGCGGTACCGGCTACACCGGGGTGGAGCTGTTGCGGCTGCTGGCCCGCCACCCCCAGGCCGAGCTGGCCGCCATCACCTCGCGCAAGGAAGCGGGCACCCCGGTGGCCGATATGTTCCCCAGCCTGCGCGGGCATGTCGATCTTGCCTTCACCACGCCGGACGACGCACCGCTGCACACCTGCGACATCGTCTTTTTCGCCACGCCGCACGGGGTGGCCATGGCTCAGGCCCGGCGGCTGCTCGATGCCGGTGTGCGCCTTATCGATCTGGCCGCCGACTTCCGCCTGCAAAACCTGACCGAGTTCACCCAGTGGTACGGCATGGAGCACGCCTGCCCCGATCTGCTGCAAGAGGCGGTTTACGGCCTGCCGGAACTGCACCGCGAGGCCATTGCCAAGGCTCGTATCGTCGCCAATCCCGGCTGCTATCCCACCACGGTGCAGCTGGGCTTTGCCCCCCTGCTGCGCACCCCCGGCCTCGTGGAGGCCACCCACCTCATGGCCAACTGCGCCTCGGGGGTTTCGGGCGCGGGCCGCAAGACGGAAATCGGTCTGCTGTTCAGCGAAGCTTCGGACAATTTCAAGGCCTACGGCGTCAAAGGGCACCGGCATGGGCCTGAAATCAACGAACAACTGCGCCGCATCGCGGGCGCGCCCCCCGGCAGCAGCGCGGTCGACTGCCTGTTCGTGCCGCATCTCACCCCCATGATTCGCGGTATGCATGCCACCTTGTCGGCCCGCCTCACGCCCGCCGGGCAGACCCTCGACCTGCAAGCGCTGTACGCCTCGTTCTATGCGAAAGAGCCTTTCGTCGATGTGCTGCCCCCGGGTAGCACGCCTGAAACCCGCTCGGTGCGCGGCGCCAATACCCTGCGGCTCGCGGTACACAAGCCGCGCCCTGACATGGCCGTGATCCTGGTCGTTCAGGACAACCTCACCAAAGGCGCCTCGGGCCAGGCGGTGCAGAACATGAATGTGATGTTCGGCCTGCCCGAAAACATGGGGCTGGACGGGCTGGCGGTATTGCCCTGATTTTTGCTGTAAACCCGCAGACGGGAACAAGGTCTTGCGCGGCACTAAAATTATGTCAACTTAAAGGAGTACCCCATGAGCGCCATGCTTGATACCGCCCCCACCGCCGAAATGGCCGCCCCGCCCGCCCCCCTGCTGTTCACCGACAGCGCGGCGGCCAAGGTCAAGGAGCTGATCGACGAGGAAGGCAACAATGATCTGAAGCTGCGCGTGTTCGTGCAAGGCGGCGGCTGCTCCGGCTTTCAGTACGGCTTCACGTTCGACGAAGCGGTGAACGAAGACGACACGCAGATGGTGAAAAACGGCGTCACCCTGCTGATCGACGCCATGAGCCTGCAATATCTGGTGGGCGCCGAGATCGACTACAAGGATGGTCTCGAAGGCGCCCAGTTCGTCATCAAGAACCCGAACGCCACCACCACCTGCGGCTGCGGCTCGTCGTTTTCGGTTTGAGCGAACGCCTTCGGCTGGCTTAAAAACGCCCCGAAACCGCCTTTGAAGGCGGTTTTTTGGTTTCAAGCCGGATAGACCGCCCCGAGCACCCGTGGGCCAGCGGCCCCGGTGACGGCGGACAGGTTGCCCGGCAGGCCCAACAAGGTTTGCTGCGCCAGCCAGGCGAAGGCGGCGGCTTCGACCTGTTCGGCGGGTATGCCGCTGTGGTCGCTCGGGCGGCAGGTCACGCCGGGGAGCGCCTGCTGTAGGCGGCTTAGCAGGTCGGTATTGCGCGCGCCGCCGCCGCAGATCACTAACTCGCAAACGCCGGGCATGGCGCGCCGCAACGCCTCGGCCACGCTGTGTGCGGTCAATGCCGCCAGCGTGGCCTGCACATCCTGGGGCGAAGCTTGGGCCGCATGAGCCGACAGATGGCGTTCGAGCCAGGCCGGATGAAAGTCGTCGCGCCCGGTGCTTTTTGGGGCGGCACGCGAGAAGTAGGGATCGGCCAGAAATTGCGCGAGCAAATCCGCCCGCACCGCGCCGCCCGCCGCCCAGGCGCCTTGGGCGTCGTAAGGCTGCCCGAGATGGCGCTGCGTCCAATAATCGAGCAGGGCGTTGCCGGGGCCGGTGTCGAAACCGAGGGTGTGGCCATCGGCAAACAGCAGACTGAGATTGGCAAAGCCGCCGAGGTTAAGTACGGCGACATCGGCGCCCGCCACCGCGAACACGGCGCGATGAAACGCGGGCACCAGCGGCGCGCCCTGGCCGCCGGCCGCCACGTCGCGGCTGCGGAAGTCGGCCGCCACCGCAATGCCGCAACGCTCGGCCAGCAAGGCCGGCGCATTGATCTGGAGGGTGTAGCCGAGATCGGGACGATGACGCACCGTCTGCCCATGCGCCCCGATGGCGCGAACCGATGCGGCGCTCACACCGCTGTCGCGCAGCAGGGTGGCGACGACTTCGGCGTAGAGATCGGCGAGTTGCTGCGCGGCGAGGGCGCTGCGGTGGAGTTCGTCGAAATCAGCCGTGTTGAGGGCGAAAAATTCAGCGCGCAACCCGGCGGGAAATGCCCGCGCCGCATGCGCCAGCACCCGAGGCGGCGTGCCCGGCGCAGATTCAAGCAGCACGCCATCGACCCCGTCGAGCGAGGTGCCCGACATGAGCCCGATGAACAGGCCCGGTTCAGTCGACACGCGCCAGCCGCACGGCGTCGTCACTGCCAGCCGCCTGGGCGAGTTGGGTGCGCATCACGGCGGTGGCGGCGAAGAACGAGGCTTTTTCGCCCGGCGGCAAAGGTTTGCCCCGCGGCACATAGCTGGCCATGCGCAGCGGATCGATCAGCCGCCCGGCGGCATGAAATTCGAAATGCAGATGCGGCCCGGTGGAGGTGCCGGTATTGCCGGTCTTGCCGATGTTCTGGCCTTCGCTCACGGTCTGGCCCGGCTTGACGGCGATGCTGCTCAAGTGGGCGTAGACCGTCTCGAATTTGATCACATTGCCATAGCCGCTCTGTACCCCGGCAAACTTCACCCGGCCCTCGGCGACGCTGGGCACCGGAGTGCCGATGCGCGCGGCGAAATCGACGCCCTCATGCATTTCGCGCCGCCCCTTCACCGGATGCACGCGCATGCCGAAGGGCGACGTCACCTTGGCGCCCGGCAGTGGCGAAGAAGCCCAGGCTTTTTCCAGCCCCTGGCCGGCAGGGGTGTAGTAGCCACCGGCGGCATCACCGTGCGCGGCGAACCACACCGCTTGACACACCACGCCACGGCTGCGCACTTCCGCCGCCAGCAGACGGCCCGGGCGCAGTTCGCGGCCGTCGAGCGTCTGCATCTCGTACACCAGCGCCACCTGATCGCCCTTGCGCAGGCTGCGGCGCAAGTCGATCTGTGGAGCGAACACCTTGACCAGTTGCGAACCGACCGGCGAAGGTACGCCGGACTGGCTCAGCGCGGTCGTCAAAGCGCCGCGCACCGAAACATTGGCCAGACGAGTGCGGGGTTCGAGCTTGCGTTCGGTGGTCGATACCTGCAAGGTGCCGTCGGCACCGGGC